>JAJWCP010000025.1:0-3510 GCA_021617435.1 Pseudomonadota bacterium | reverse complement strand
ATGTTGGCTAGCTTAATTGCTTTTTCAATTTCGGCTTTTTTAACTTGCCGCAAATCGGCCATATATTGTAAAAACATTTTAACTCTCATGTCCGGATACAGCGGAGAACCTTCCGGTAAAAAGCCGATTTTGGTTTTGGCTTCTTGCGGGTGCTTTGAAATGTCCAAGCCTTCAACTTCAATTTTTCCTGAAGTCGGGGCTAAAAAACCTGCAATCATATTCATTAAAGTTGATTTTCCGGCGCCGTTCGGGCCGAGCAGAGCGATAATCTCCCCTTTTTGTGCTGAAAAATTAAAATTGTCGCAAGCCTTAATTTTGCCGTAAATTTTATTTAAGTTTTCAGTTTTGATGGTGCTGGTCATCAGATTGCTCCTTTTCATAAATCACGCCGCCGGTAATCGGTGATGGAACGCCGGTGGTGGTCGGAAACGTAATCGGTAGTGAATAAACCCGCCGCGCCGCCAAAAATGCCGCGGCCTGCGCATCGCCGATTTTATATTCAAAAATATCCGAAAGCGCCGGTTCAATGCTCATATCTTTAAGCTTTTGCCGCAAAAAACGTACCAAAGTCGGATTTTGCGCTCCGCCGCCGCAAATAACGGCGCGTTTAGGAACTTCAGGCAGATACAGAGCCAAAGAGTAAGCAACTGCCTCGGCAATTAAAGCCGTGGCGGTGGCGGCGCCGTCAGCAAGGGAAAGCCCCTCCAAATGTTCAATTTTATCATTAAAAGAGTTACGGTCGGCAGATTTGGGCGGATATTTTGCAAAAAAGTTTTGCTTCATCATCTGCGTCACTATTTTTTCATGCACAATACCGGTTGCGGCGAGTTTGCCGTTATAATCCATCATCATATTGGCGTGCTTAAACACCCAATCGTCAATTAAGGCATTTCCGGGGCCGCAGTCAAAAGCGGTAATTTCGCCTAAATGGCCGCTCCAAGTTAAACTTGTAATGCCTCCGATATTAATGAACACTGCCGGTTTCTCAAGGCTTTGAGCCAATGAGGCGTAATAAGTTGCCATTACCGGCGAACCCTGTCCGCCATTTAAAATATCGGCGTTATGAAAGTGCGTAACCACTTTTATTCCGCTTTTTTCAGCTAATATTTTACCTTTGCCGAGTTGATAAGTATAGCAATTTTGTGCGTCATGACAAATGGTCGGTCCTTCTAAGCCGATATAATCGGGTGCAATGCCGCATTCGCCGAGAGTTTCATTTACGGTTTCATACAAAAAATCGGTAAACTCAATATCAACCTGTTCTATTAATTTTGCGTCTTCGGATGAGGTGTTTTTTTTTCCGATAATGGCGCGGATTTTTTGCCGCAATGAATCCGGATACAAAATTTTGCGGGCAAATATAACTTCATAAACATCAATTCCATCGGTGTTTATCAGCGCAATTTTAATGCCGTCAAGCGCGGTTCCTCCCATCAGACCCAAAATATTCAGCGGTTTTATCATCATTGTTAAAAATTTTTACCTCATATTCTTGCAATGTGTTAAATATATGCTAATATGCGTTAAAATTTAGTTATAAAGGATAAAGGAAAATGAGCAAATACAAGTCTGAATTTTTTAACATTATGCTGGAACGCGGCTTTTACAATCAATGCACCAATGATGTTGGTTTTGATGCTTATTTGGCCGAATGCGAACATAAAGGCGTTTCGGCAGTCGGTTATTTAGGTTCAGATCCGACGGCCGACAGTTTGCATGTTGGGCATATTGTGCCGGTTATGATGTTGCGTTGGTTTCAAAAATGCGGACATAAACCGTTGACTTTGGTCGGCGGGGCAACTGCTCGCATTGGCGACCCTTCCGGCAAAGATAAATTGCGTCCGTTTTTAAGTGAAGAAACTTTAGCTCATAATGTTGAGGGCTTGAAAAAATCTTTTCGCCGCTTTTTGAACTTTTCAGACGGAGCTAACAAAGCGGAAATGGTTGACAACTGGGATTGGTTCAAAAATATTAATTACCTTGAGTTTTTGCGCGACATCGGCACTTGCTATTCGGTTAATCGTATGCTTACGATGGAAAGCGTTAAAAGCCGTTTGGAACGTGAACAACCGATGTCGTTTTTAGAATTTAATTATCAGCTTTTACAAGGCTATGATTTTTGTGTGTTATACCAAAAATACGGCTGTCGCGCGCAAATTGCCGGCGCTGACCAATGGGGCAACATTACTTCCGGCACCGAACTCGGACGCCGCCGTTATGATGTTGAGTTGTTTGGCTTTACCAGTCCGATTTTAACCGATTCGTCAGGTAAAAAAATGGGCAAATCCGAGGGTAATGCGGTTTGGATAAATGAAGAAAAATTAAGCACCTACGATTATTACCAATATTTTCGCAATATCGGCGATGCCGAAGTCGGTAAATGTTTGCGCATTTTTACTGATTTACCGATGGACGAAGTTAAGCGCTTGGAAGCTTTGCAAGACAAAGAAATTAACGAGGCTAAAAAGATTTTGGCGTTCAACGCCGCTAAAATGTGCCGCGGTGAGGCTGAGGCTTTGGCTGCTGAAGAAACCGCCGTTAAAACTTTTGAGCAAGGTATTGCCGGCGGCGAGTTGCCGGAAATCAGCGCCGATTTAAATAACGGCATCGGTGTGCTTGATGCCTTTTTGCAAATCGGGTTTGTTGAAAGCAAGGGCGAGGCTCGCCGCTTAATTAAACAAGCCGGATTAAAAATTAACGATAAACAGGTAACCGATGAAAACTACAAAATCACCACCGCTGATTTAATTGATGGTAAAGTAAAGCTTTCGCAAGGTAAAAAGAAACACGGCTTGCTTAAAGCTTAATTACAACAACTTAATAAAAAACACCGGAGATGAAATGCGAGCACATTTCATCTCCGGCTTTTTACAAAAGGAGTTGTATAGATCATATTTATAAACGAAACCTTTGAGATACATAATAATTAGTTAAACGGCACCTCCATACATTTTCTGTACGCCCAGTCATTGCGTTTCGGCATGTTGCTGATGAGGTTGTTGTTATCATCGTATTGTTTACGATGTATATTTTTGCAAATCTCACCTTGATTCATTGCTCTGGAAAAATTATACAGTCTTGGCCAACGTTTTTCATTGTTTAGCGAGCCGGTATTGTAATGTGTTTCCAGCATGCTCAATTGGGTAGGAAGCGGCATCCTTCCATAGTTGGGTATGCTGTCTTGTAACTGATTGTAAAATTTAGCGATGTCTGTTTTATAAGAATTATCACAATACCCTGCTGGTAATCGCAAAGGAGTTTTGTCTTCATACCAACTTGCTACGTGCACTCCATCGGCAAAATAATTTTTTAAATCATTTCGGTAAAGGATTTTTTCCGCTAAAGTTGCCGGTTGATTTGTATCGTTGTTAAAATACGGTTGAGCATAAAAGGTATTTTCATCATCAACATTTCTGCCTTTACAATCGGTAATTAAACCCGCAGTGTCAAGATATGGATAGTCATAACCCTGACCTTCAAAATCAGAAAGTGCAGCATGCAACTGATCCC
>JAJWCP010000024.1 GCA_021617435.1 Pseudomonadota bacterium | reverse complement strand
ATACTATTTACATAATAGCAAAATATTATGCGTAACATTCGCCGTTGTCAATAATCTTGTTGCAATATTTATGAAAAATCATTATTCGCCGGAGTTTTGGTTAACACAGTTTATACAAGCCGCTAATTTAATTTTGTGGTAATTATCCTTAAAATAGTTTTTAGACTTTTTACCTTTAAGCTTGTAAATGGTAATCACGTAACCAATCATTACCACCATTGAGGCGCCGAACCATGCAATCGGGCTGGCGTAAAATATGCCTTTATAGCCCATAACATGAGCCAAATAAATGGCGGCAAATGAGCGCATACCGAGTTCGGTAAATCCGGCAAACAGCGGAATTAATGATTTTCCCATACCTTGCAGGGTGTTGCGGAAAATAAAAATCATACCGAGGAAAAAGTAAAACAGCGTGCTGATGCTTAAATAAAATTTACCGGTATTGATAATAAATTCGTTGCCGCCTTTAATGAATACTGAAATCATGTCGCTGCCGACGTAACGCACCAACAATGACATAAATATGCTGATTGCAAGCGAGGTTAATCCGGCAATACGCACGCCTTTGCGAATACGGGTAACTTTTCCGGCTCCCCAGTTTTGCGCCGAGTAGGTGGCCATTGCTATACCTAACGCAACCAGCGGCTGAGTAGCCAATTGTTCAATGCGCAAAGCGGCGGTAAAGGCGGCAATAACATCAGGACCGAAAGAGTTGCACACGCTTTGAATAATCATCATACTTAACGAAAGTACCGAAAACTGAATTGCCATCGGCACGGCAATATTTAAGTGCATCCGCATAAAAGCATGGCTGTATTTCCAATCTTCGGATTTAAGCCGCATAATCGGAAATTTTTTATACATATAAACAAGGCATAAAATAACAGAAATAAAAATGGCGCAAACACTGCCGATTGCCGAACCGACCACGCCTAATTTAAAATGATAAATCAGCGTAAAGTTAAAGGCGATGTTAAGCAAAGTTGAAAACACCAAAAAGAAAAGCGGAGTTTTGCTGTCACCCAATGCGCGGATAAAACCGGAAAGCAGATTGAAAAACACAATTAAAATTAAACCGCCGGTTAAAACCGACATAAATTTATAAGCATCTTCCATAATTTCAGCCGGAACGTTCATTATTTTTAATAACGGGCGTAAAAACATAATTAAAAACACGGTAATTAATCCGCTCAAAATTCCGGCGGCAATAAGCGAGTGCGTAATGGAGCTGCGCACGCCTTTATAATCGCCGGCGCCGAAGCGTTGCGCCGTAACCACGGTTAAACCGCCGGTAAATCCGAATGCAATCAATAAGAACACAAAATAAATCGGGGCAGTGGCGCCGACTGCCGCCAATGCTTCAATTCCGATTAAACGGCCGACAATTAAAATATCGGAAATTTGATATAATTGCTGAAAAAGGTTACCGATTAACAGCGGTAATGCAAACATAAGTATCAGTTTTGCCGGCGAGCCGGCAGTCATATTTTGAACCATTATTTTCTCCGTGATATATCGTGGCAAAATATACCCATCATTTTTAAATTGTAAATATTTATTTTTTTTGTTTGCAAAATTTTTTTGCGCAAAATAAAATTTGTCTTGACATTGAGAACACATAGATTATACAATACATATAAATTTTGTAATGTTTAGTTTGAGAGGTAACAATTATGGAAAAAGCAAAAAACGTTAAAGAATTTGTTGAGCGTATGGACAATCGCAAAAAGGTAAATCCGAAAGATTTATCATCTGACCAAGATTTAACCATCGCTATTATGAACTTAATTTCAATTGAGGAACATTTGGTGTTTTCCGGCGCTAAAACCGGCAAACCGGCATTTTATGATTTGATTGAAGAAGTTCGTCAAACCCGCAAAGAATTAATGCAAAAAATTATTCCGGCGTATGAGGGTGAAGTTTGGTGCATTTCAAAGCACTTGCTCGCAACCTGTATGCGTCTTATGGAAGTTGGCACCAAGCAACAGAGTTTGGGCAACAAAGAGCAGGCATATGCTTTGTTTAACAAAGCGTATGACATGTATTGCCTGTTTTGGGGATTAAATATGAACATGCTTCAGGTTGAAAATCTTAAATGGGTTGAAGACAGCCTTGCCGATGTTAAAAAAATCAGTAAAAAAGTAGATGAAGAAATGGCAAAAATTCCGGCGACAACCGTTTCTGAAACCGTTGCGGAAGAAAAGCCGCAAGGCACGCTTGCCAAAATGAAGGCATTTGTGCGCAAAGCCGTTGATTGTTGCATTGAATAACCGGAGTTGAAATAATTATGAAAAAGCTTTTATTTGCATTGTGCGCGGCATTTTTTATGCTTACGGGCTGCGGACAAAGTGACGGGTTTGATTCCGGCAAAATTTATTACTTTTACGCTGAAAATTGCGGACATTGCCGCGCAGCAAGCGCTTATATCAACAAACACCACCCCGATATAGAGATGGTTAAAGTTGACGTTGCCACTAAAGAGGGGTTTGACTTAATGGTTAAAGCCGCTAAAAAGTTTAAGCTCGGCAACCAAATCGGAACTCCGATGTTTGTTATCGGTGATAACTATGTTATGGGGTGGGCGCCGCGTCAGACCGCCAAGTTTGAGGCTTTGATTAAGCCATACTTAAAATAATTGTAACTGAAACCTAACCCCAAAGCCGCTTTTTATTAAGCGGCTTTTTGCTTATTTATATAATACTGAGATATTGCAATATGTGCCTGAGCAAACATCGCATACGGCGTCAGTATCATTTAAGGTCATGTTATGAAGGCATTTGCTGTTTTTTGTGCAATAACTATCGCCTTTGATGGCTTGCCCTACATTTTGTGAGCCATTTGCGGTATACTGTATGGTGTTTACCTGCCATAAGTTGGCAGAATTTTCTTTGGCGGCAAATAAAATGTTGCGGCATATTTCTTTATCTTGAGCAGTTGGTTGAAGCGTAAAAACAATACCTCCGAAATCATTTTGAGCCTGAGTCCCATCGGGACGGGAATATTTTACATTGTTGTATTGTACGTACAGAGTTCTTTTAAAATATTTTTCTTGCAATGTGTTGGCGGCAATTAAAGTAATGCCGTCAGGAAGCATATTCATTTTATATAATAAAGTGCTATAATTGCTTATACCGTCCGAGGTGTGTTGAAGCCTATCTTTGATAGAAAGCACATTGTTTATCAACATATTAACCGCTTCCGCATGTTTGTTAAGTTTGTACTTCATCATTGCTTTGGAATAACCGGCGATGGCACCGACTGAAAGCACGCCAATAATAGCGAGTACGCCGAGCATTTCCACCATAGAACGTCCGGTATTCTCAATGCTGTCATATTCGGGCTTGACCCGAATATCCAGGTGGGGCAAATTAGCTAATTGGTTGGACCTGGACCATCGGGTCAAGCCCGATGGTGACGATATAGTGGTGGCGGATTGTGGGTTTATGTTAGAGCCTGAAAATTTAGTATGTTGTGTGTTCATGAGCTAAAATCCTCTCAAAAAGTTAAGTTTAAAAAGATTTTAGCTTGCGTTTTTTTTTTGCAATATTTACGAGTCCGTGCTGTGTATAAGTTGTATTTATTTATCCAAAATCAAAATTTTACGCATATACTTATTATCAGTTGCAGCTTTGATGAGAGATTATGATGAAAAAATATTTGTTAATACTTGCTTTGTGTTTATTTGCTTTTTCTGCCGGAGCAACAGAACTTAATGATTACAGCGCTTTATACGGAAATTGGCAGCCGCGGGGTGAAGAGGGCGAAATTTTCAGCGGCGAAGTGCGGATTATGGCGCTTAAAGGCAGAGTTGGAAAAATGTTGTTGCTTTACGATGACTTAAAGCACGGTATAGCTTGTTCATTTGTGACGCAGGAAGATCCGAAAGATGTGATGTGTACCGGAGGAATCGTCAGCAAAACCGATATAACCCCTGATGACCGCATAGATTTAGTATTTACGCCTTTTGAATCCGGTTATGTGGTAATGACTTTTGATTTACAAGGCGATGTGCTTGAAGTGTTCGGGATAGATTTTAAAGGCTTTACCGAACATGCGCGTAAAAACTTAATGAGCGTTTTAACCAGAAAATAGAAGCATTAAATTAAAGGAGCTATAAATGAAGACAAAAATTTTATCAGTGTTATGCGCAGTGTTATTGCTTGGCGCCTGCCAGAAAAAAGATGAGCCTAAAAGCTATTTGGATACCAACACCTACAATATTGAAGATGAATTTTCATTATCGGTTTTGATGTATGATGAACATAACACCTTGGTTCTGCAAGCTTTGGGGGTTGAAAACAATAATCCTGACCAGCGGGCGCAAATTGAGGCAATCGCCCGAGAAGACGAAAACAGAGTTTTTGATGCCGAACTCAGAGTTTATTATATGCACGGCCTTATGAATCAGCTTGAACTTAAAAAGCGGCTTATTGCGCAAATGCAGCAAGAAAATATAAATTTAATGGTTAAAGCGCACCCTTTAGATATAAAAGCGTTACATCGGGTGTTAGGAACTTATGTTGATAATTTAGATGAGGCAATGGATAAGCAAAAAGAACGCGGCATTCCTTTGGAAGGGGCGGTTGTGGATTATATAATGTTTAATCCGCAAGTGGATTGGCGTATATTTGAGCAAGGATTACCGGTTCCAATGATTAATTCGGCAATTAAAATCGCGGCGTCGCGCTTTGATAACATAAAAGTTTATGATGACGCTATGGCTTGTCTTGATAAGGCTTATAAAAATGAGAATGCTAATAAATCAGAAAGCATGGATAATTGTATGCAGGAGTACCGCACACAACTTTCGGCTGAGGCGGTAAAAGTTGTTGAACAACTAAAACCATATAGGGCGCATTTTGCTATTGGCAGACCGGTGCCGCCTACTGAAGAAATGGAAAAACAAGTTTCAGAAGACGGCTCTTATCATCAGTGGGTTCCAAAAAAACAAGCAAAGTAATTATCTGATGGTGATATAAAGCAAGCATTGATCGGACGCGCAAAATTTGCATGCATCGTCAATTTGCTGCATTGTCATATCTTTAAGGCATGTTCTGCTGTTAAAGCATTCTTTGTCGCCATATATGTCATTACTCCATTCTTGATTATCAGAGTAATCATTGCGGAAAAATACAGAATCAATGTCGGCATGATTTTCTTTGGCGGTGATAATAGTGTTGCGGCAGGCTTCCATGCTATGGCTGCTTTTGTCTATGTATTCAATAATTCCAAGATAATTGGTGCGGTGATAATAAACAGATATTGTGTGCCCGAAAATATCGCGAAGATAGAGATTGCTGCCTTGATAATGTTTCATTTCTTGAGGAATCTCACCCAGCTTTTCAAGTATAGGTGCAAGATCATATTGGTTGCTGTCAGGGTTTTTCAGTTTTAAATCATTATAATAGCGAATTGAGGCGTTAATGATGGTATTTAACTGCTCCGACTGTTTGTTAAGTTTATATTTCATCATTGCTTTGGAATAGCCTGCAATCGCCCCAACGCTTAAAACTCCGATAATAGCAAGTACCCCAAGCATTTCCACCATAGAACGTCCGGTATTCTCAATGCTGTCATATTCGGGCTTGACCCGAATATCCAGGTGGGGCAAATTAGCTAATTGGTTGGACCTGGACCATCGGGTCAAGCCCGATGGTGACGATATAGTGGTGGCGGATTGTGGGTTTATGTTAGAGCCTGAAAATTTAGTATGTTGTGTGTTCATGAGCTAAAATCCTCTCAAAAAGTTAGTTTTGAGAAGATTTTAGCTCGCGTTTTTTTTTTGCAATATTTACGAGTCCGGCTTGTGTATAAGTTGCAATAAACCACCCCGCCTTCGGCACCCCTCCATAGAGGGGAATTAAAAAAGCCGCCCCGAGGGCAACTTGTTTTTATGGCGTCAGCGGCGGGACTTACAGCTTGTTTTCTAATTTCGCTTCGTGGCGCTGTCGCTTCTCGCTCAAATAAGAAAACTGCGCCGCTCACAACGAAAACCTCCACCGGAGGTTTTCTATCGGTTCGCGCCCTCTCGGGCTGGAGGTAAGAAAACAATTTGAGAAATTGTTTTCTCTGACAGACGTAGTTTTGTTTGCGAGCCAGAAAAGCGATAGCGACCACAGCGAGCTTACAAAACAAGTGACCGCAACGAGTTAGCGAAGCTTGCTGAGCTTACGAGTAAGACAAGTCCCTTGTTATTTATGCCACAAAAAAAGCCGCCATAAAGGCGACTTGTTTTTATGGCGTCAGCGGCGGGACTTGAACCCACTACCCACAGTTTAGGAAACTGTTGCTCTATCCAGATGAGCTACGCTGACCTGATGCTTTTATAAATTTATTTTGCGTGATATGCAAGAAAAATATCAAATTTTGCAAATCAGATAAATAACGCTTGCGGAGGGTTAAAATTTTATCTACCATTGATTATATATTCAAACAATATAGGAGGCGCTTATGCAAATTGAAAAACAACCGATTGTTGTCGGTATCGGTGAGTTGCTTTGGGATGTGTTCCCCGATGGCAAAAAAGCCGGCGGAGCGCCGATTAATTTTGTGTATCATGCCACGCAGCTCGGGGCAAAGGGTTATGCTGTCAGCGCGGTTGGTAATGACGATTTGGGGCGCGAGATTTTAAGTCGCCTTAAACAAAGCGGAATTAACGGTATTATTGAGCATGTTGATTACCCGACCGGAAAAGTGTTGGTTACGCTCCAAAACGGCATTCCGGAATATGAAATTGTTGAAAACGCGGCATGGGATTATCTGCCTTGCAGCGCTAAAGCCGTGCGAGTTTTGCAACGGGCCGATGCTGTTTGTTTCGGAACGCTTGCGCTCCGCAACTCGGATAGTCGCGAGCATATTTTACAAATGCTCTCGTGTGTTCCGGATACAGCCGTTAAACTTTATGATATTAACTTGCGACAGCATTATTATTCGCCGGAATTGATAGAAACTTTGCTAAAGCGCGCCAATGTATTTAAAATTAATATTGATGAAATGGCGGTGATTCGCCCGCTGTTTAATTTAAGCGGCAGTGATGAAGAAGTTTGCCGCGCCTTGATGCGCCGCTATAATCTTAAATATGTGATTTTCACCGCCGGAGAAAAATTCAGCACGGTTTATGCCCCTGATGAAACCTCATACTTTGAAACTCCGGCAGTCAAAGTTGCCGATACGGTCGGTGCCGGCGATTCGTTTTCGGCGGCGTTTGTTTATTCGCTTTTAACCGGAAAAAGCCTGCAACAGGCGCACCAAACGGCAATAAAAGTTTCGGCTTTTGTTTGTACGCGAGAAGGGGCTTGGCCTAAATATGAAGCAGATATTAAAGGAGAATAATAATGGTAAAACAAGTTAAACACGCTCATGTATTTTGGCAGTTGGTGCCGGTAATTTTAACCTTTTTTGCCATGGGGTTTGTTGATTTAACCGGAATTGCCACCAACTATGTTAAAGCCGATTTTGCGCTTTCGGATACGGTTGCCAATTTGTTTACTTCTATGGTGTTCTTTTGGTTTTTGGTAGCCTCCGTGCCGACCGGCATGCTGATGAACCGCATCGGACGCCATAAAACGGTTTTGCTCAGTTTGGTTATTACTTTGCTGGCGGTTGCCTTGCCGCTGATTGATTATAATTTGCCGCTGATGGTAATTTCATTTTCATTGCTCGGTATCGGCAATACCATGATGCAAACTTCCATTAATCCGCTGCTTTCAAACATTGTCAGTAAACAGCGGCTTTCAAGCGCCATAACTTTCGGGCAATTCGTTAAAGCGGTAGCCGCGTTTTCGGCGCCGATTTTAGCCGCTTGGGCGGCATTACATTTTGGTAATTGGCGCATGTTGTACGCGGTGTTTTTAGCTGAAGGCGCAGTTGCGCTGATAAGCCTTTACTTTGATAAAATACCTGAAGAAAAAACCGAGAGCAAAATAACCGGCTTCAAAGAAAGCTTTGTGTTGCTTGCCGATAAAGCGGTGTTGCTCTCTTTTGCGGCAATTGTATGCCATGTGGGCATTGATGTGGGCACCAATGTTACCGCGCCGAAAATTTTTATTGAAAAATTGGGTGTGTCATTAACTCAGGCCGGATTTGCCATCAGCGTGTATTTTTTATTCCGTACTTTTGCAAGTTTATTCGGAGCATATGTGTTGGCTAAATATTCTGCCAAGCGTTTTTTTATGATAAGCGTAATTATTTTAACCGCCGGTTTGCTTGGGTTGTTGATGTTTGACGATATGCGTACGCTTTATGTTTGCATGGGGCTTATCGGCTTTGGCAATGCTAATATTTTTCCGGTGGTATTTTCGCAGATTATGCTTGCCAATCCGCGCCATAAAAACGAAATTTCCGGCTTGATGATTATGGGTATCTGCGGCGGCGCGGTGGTACCGGCCGTTATGGGAATTGCCTCTGATGTTGCCGGTTCGCAAAGCGGCGCGGTGGCAATAATGGCAATTTGCGCGGCGTATTTACTGTTCATGATAACCAAAATTAAAGACAAAGCCTGAAAAAATTGCTTTACGTTAATAAAATAATGGCATAAAGTGTTGTTGTTCGGTTTTATCAGGAGAACCTATATGAAAACATCAACATGTTCAACATATACCTTAAAAGAAGAGATTATCAGCAGTATTGTGCACGGTATCGGAGTGTTTTTAAGCATTGCGATTACCAGTGTTTTGGTAACGCTTTCAGCCGTTTACGGCAATGTGTGGAGTATTGTTTCAACTGCCATATTCGGCGCCAGTATGATGTTGATGTACATGGCGTCTACATTATATCACGCCATACCGTTTCCGCATGCTAAAACCATTTTAAAAAAATTTGACCATATCGCCATTTATTATTTAATTGCCGGAACATACACGCCGTTTTTGCTTGTTTTAATGCGCGGTACATTGGGTTGGGTGTTGTTTGTGGTTATTTGGAGCTTGGCGCTTTTGGGCACCGTGCTTAAAATTGTTTCATCGGGCAGCGGCACTAAAATTTGGTCGGTAAGTCTTTATTTGGGCATGGGCTGGTTGGTTTTGATTGCTTCTAAAACCTTATTTGCGGTAATGTCAAAATTGGCGCTTGTGTTTTTGGTTTTGGGCGGAATTTTTTATACAGTCGGCATTATTTTTTATTTATGGAAAAGCAAAAAATATACTCATGCTATTTGGCACGGCTTTGTGCTGGTGGGAACAATTATGCACTTTATGGCCATTTTGTTCTCATGCGTGTTTGTAGGTTAAAATAATTGATTGAAAGGAACTTTAATGTCTAAAAAAGCTTGCTTTTTAATTTTTGTGGCGGCGGTTATCATTATCGCTTTGTCGTTTATATTTAAAATTGCGGAAATTACGGTGCCGGTAAATTTGCTGTTCGGCAGCATGAAAAATCCGTATATCGCGGGCTCTGCGGTGGTACTCGCGTTGTTGTTTAACAAGCAGCGCCATTATTGGCTGATTATGATTGCTTGCGCTTTGCTTGCCGCGGTTGTGATACAGATGCTTATTGCCGGCGGCATGTTTGAAGTTTATGCCATAATGTATAAAGCGTTGGCGTTTTTAGTTTATGTTTATTTAATTATGCTCATCAGATTTATGGTATAGGCGGGGCGGCTTTGTCTGATTTTGAAAGTTTATATTTACCGAGCAGTTGGCAGGCAGAATGTTTGCTGATATTTTTGCACGGCTATAATAACACGCGGGCGGAAATGTTGCCGGCGTATACCTATTTGCAGCAAAAAATGCCGGAGCTCGCAATTGCGGCGCCGGAAGGTAATAGCTGTTCATCACGTAATCCGGAGCGCAAGCGGTGGTATAAAATTCAAAATTTTGATACTAACGGTATGCGCAAGTTAGAATCTACCCCGATTGAAGAAATTGCCAAGCTCTATAATCAGGCGGGCTCGTTGTTGGCGCAAACCGCGCAAAGCTTAAATAACTTTATTGATGAAACACAAAAGCAATACGGCTTTAATGACAGTAACACTTATATTGCCGGGTTTTCGCAAGGGGCGATGGTGGCAATTTGGACAGCCTTAATTCGCAAACGCGCGCTTACCGGTTGTTTTTCATTTTCAGGGCTGGCGGCGGCCGATGTTGAGCTTGACAAACAAATCGCCTCGCGTCCTAAGGTTTATCTGCTACATGGCAAACAAGATAAGCAGGTTTTGTTTAAGTGCCTGAACTTTACCGCGGAGTGGCTTAAAAGCGAGCAAGTGCCGGTTACCGCCAAAAGTTTTGCTGATTTGGGGCATGAAGTGGCAAAACCGGAGCTGGATTTTATCGCGGAAGTTATGAGCGGCAATAAAGCCTGATTATTTATTTTTAGCTGACATATTTTCAGCTTTTTGCGTGCAGAAAAACCAATCATTGCATACGGCGCCGGAGGTTTTGCCGTATTCAATACGCTCGTCAAGTTCGCGCTTGGTTTTAGGTGCCGAAATTAACACATCGTCGCCGATGTTCCAATCCGCCGGAGTGGCAATGCCGTATTTATCGGTGGTTTGTAGGGCTTGCAAAACGCGTTTTATTTCAGCAAAATTACGTCCGGTGGTTTGCGGGTAGTAAATTATGGCGCGAACAATGCCGCTCGGGTCAATAAAAAATACGGAGCGGCAGGCGTGAACTTCATTTTTTTCAGGGCAGAGCATGCCGTAAAGAGCGGCGATTTCGCCTTTGAGGTCGGCGATAATCGGAAATTCTATTTTTTGCCCTTGATAGCGGTGAAAGCTGATTTTATCTTCAATTTCTTTTATCCATGCCAAATGCGAAGAATTGCTGTCTACTGAAAGTCCGACCAACTCACAGTTTAAGGCTTTAAATTCATCATGCATGGCGGCAAAAGTGGCAATTTCAGTGGTGCAAACGGGGGTAAAGTCGGCAGGATGCGAAAATAAAAGCACCCATTTGCCACTGTAATCTTGCGGAAAATTAATATTGCCGTTAGTGGTGGTGGCGCTAAATTCAGGCGCTTTATCGCCGATGAGCGGGATTCTGCTTACGTTTTCCATGTTGGTATCTCCTTATTGAATTAACTGCTCTGAAATATAAGCGCTTTGCGCAAGGCTTCAAGCTGAAGACATAAAAAAAGAGGCGCATAATTTATTTTGCTTGCCTCTTTTTAAAGTCTGATACCAATACTCATGGTTAAAAAGTTATTGGTGTGAAAAATAATATCGGCGTTTGGAGGAATGATAGCGCTCCATGATACGTTAAAATACAGGAACGAAGCTAACGAAACTTCGCCGCCGATTTTAATTTTGGGGCTGATAAGAGTTTTAACCATTTGGTTTTCTTTATCGGTTCCTTTCCAGTTAGTGACGCCTAACATGGTGACAATCCGGCAATCATCACCGATGACAAAACCAACTGATGGGCTGATGTAAAGAATGTCGTCATGAGGAGCATCGGCTATATCGGCAAAATCAACTCTGCTCCAACCGCACTCTGCCTCAAAACGCAAACATTTTACTTCAAATGAACCGAAAATGCCGCAAGTGCCTCCGCTTTTATCATGTTGAAGACTTGCGCCGCCGGTTAAACCTATATTGCCGCAAACTTGAGAAAATGCAACTTGACATATTCCCAACAAAAACAAAATTATACAGATTTTTTTCATAATGATTAATGATTACTCTTAAAATATAGCGATATTTTAACAAAATTGCAAGACGTTAATTTGGAGTTGATTTATTTTTTGCGGCATAGTAGTTTGTAAAATACAAAAGGAGAACAATTTTGAAAATATATCAGGTGGGCGGAGCGGTCAGAGATAAGCTGTTGCAAAAACGGCCGAATGACTGCGATTATGTGGTTATCGGCGCAACGGTCGCTGAAATGCAAAAACAAGGATATATTCAGGTCGGCAAGGGGTTTCCGGTGTTTTTACATCCGGCGACCAAAGAAGAATACGCTTTAGCCCGCAAAGAAATTAAAACCGGTGATAAACACACTGATTTTAAGTTTGTGTTTACGCCCGATATTACCTTAAAAGAAGATTTGGAACGCCGCGATTTTACCTGCAACGCGATTGCTTATGATGAAGAAAACGGCGAATATTATGACTATTTTAACGGCAGAGAAGACATTAAAAACAAAGTTCTGCGTATGGTAAACGAGCAGCATTTCAGCGAGGATCCGTTAAGAGTTTTAAGGTTATGTCGGTTTGCCGCGCAGCTTGATTTTAGCGTTGAGGCGCACACTTTGGAAGTTTGCAAAAAAATGGTGGCGGGCGGTATGCTTAATTATCTGCCGTGGGAGCGGGTTTGGGCGGAGTTGATTAAGGCTATGCGTTCGCCCGATTTTGATAAGTTTATTGAGCTTGCCCGCCAAATCGGGGCGTTAAAATTTATTTTGCCTGAAGTTGACGCGCTTTGGCAGGTGCCGGAAAAGGTAAAATATCACCCTGAAGGCAATACCGGCGGTCACGTTTTATCAGCGCTTAAAGCGGCTAATGGCGAATCGGCGTTGGTTAAATTCGGGATACTATTGCATGATGTCGGCAAAGCCTTAACGCCAACAGAAGAGCTTCCCTCACACAAAAAGCATGAACTGCGCGGTTCAGAGCTTGTTTATCAGGCTTGTCACCGCCTAAAAGCGCCTAATCGCTTCCGTTTGTTTGCCGATATGGTATGTTTGCAACACATGAAGTTTCATGCTATTGCGGAAATGCGGCCGGGGAGTTTGTATGATTTGGCATGCAGTATGATTATCGGACATACCAATTATGTTAATGAGTATATTGCGGTTTGTCGGGCGGATTTAATGTCTTCAGCGCATACGGAAGAGGATATAGCTATTTTTGAACAATCGGCGCAAAAATTGCGCGATGCCGGCAATATTATTTTAAGCGCTAAAGCCTGCGATATGCCTAATTTTGAGGAGTTGCCGCAGAACGAAAGCTTTAAGGAGCGCTTGCGAGATTATAAAATCAGGTTATTAAGAGATAAGCTTGCGTTTTAAAACACAAAATCCTGATAACAGCAGCCGCAAAGCGGGGGTTATCAGGATTTTTTTAAGTTGCATCAATCATTGCTGATTGGTACGAAGATTTCTCCTCATTCTTCAATGTCTTCAGATGGAACGGTAACATTGTAGAGTCTGTTTCCTTGCAAGACTCTCTTGCCATCTTTGAATACGCTGTCAAAGTATTCCTTTCCGACATGCTTTCCGAAGAGGATGACTTCACCGTCAGGGTATTTGAATTCGTCTCCGGTCATGCCGGTGCGTACTTGGACATTTATCCGGTCCGGTACGACGATTTCTTCTCCGGTGAGCGGTGAAACATATTTGCCGGACTTGGTTTTGATGGCCGGCTGAAGGCCAATGATGGCCGGATTTGCGAAGTCACATTCATCCACAGGGGTGCTGTATCTGTCATAGCTCGGAAGAAGAGTTACGATGATGACGGATTTTTCTTCCTGTGTGAGGTATCTTCTTTTTTCCATAATTGTTTGTTTTTAATTGGTTTACAGTGGATAAAATAGCCAAAAAAGAATAGTTTGTCAAGAAAAATCTGCAATTTTTTAAAATTTTATTAAAATGGCGCCAAATCAAGCTGTTTTTGCTTTTGTCTAATCAGCGCTGTTGAAATGAAAATATTTTTATGCTAGTTTAAGC
>JAJWCP010000023.1 GCA_021617435.1 Pseudomonadota bacterium | reverse complement strand
CTCATAAATAGTAAAGAGTTGATTTTAAAAAAGGGGATAACTTTATGTTTTTATGCCTCTTCTGTTTTTGTCGCGCGATATTTTTCAAGTTTTTTCAAAAGCATATTGCGTTTTAACCGGCTTAGGTGGTCAATGTATAAAATACCGTCCAAATGGTCAATTTCATGCTGGAGGACAACCGCTTCATAATCAACCGCCTCAATTTCAGATTCTTTACCGTTATAATCGGTGTAACGCACTTTGATTCGTTCATGGCGTTCAACATCGGCACTTTGCCCCGGAAGCGAAAGACAGCCCTCGCAAAAAATGATTTTTTCTTCTGACTTATAAATAATTTCAGGATTTATTAAGTACATCGGTTTACCGGCTTTCCAGTTATCGTCTTCACCGCGCTGCTTGGTATCAACCACAATCACGCGCTTGGAAACCCCGACCTGCGGAGCCGCCAACCCAACGCCTTTGTCGGCATACATGGTTTCAAGCATATCGTCTAAAAGCTGGCGCAACTCGTCATCAACTTTCAAAACCCGTTCGCATTTTTGGTGCAGTATCGGGTGCGGGTACTCATAAAGCTGCAAAACCGCCATTTTATTCTCCTGATTAAGCTCTTACGGCGTGGGCAATTTGATCAAGCAGAGCGTTTACCATTTTGGGCTCGTTTTTGTTGTAAAAAGCATAAGCTAAATCAACATATTCTTGAATTAAAACTTTAGTATCAACGTCCATCGTATTGGTTAATTCATAAACTGCACACAACAGCAAAGCCTGCATTGTACCGTCCATGCGTTCTAATGACCATTTTTCTTTTAAGTAATGTTCAAGCGAACGTTCCAAATCTTGCTTTTTGGCATGAACGCCGCGTACCAAACTTTCAAAGTACTCGGTATCAATCGGCGAAATTTCAATCATTTCTTCTGTTTCGGTCACGGCATCTTCTTCAATAACATAGCGGCCGACTTTGCCTTCCGTAAAGTCTTTAATAACTTCATCAACCGGCAACTGACCATAAGCAATCATATAAGTTGCCTGCACTGCCGCCAAACGAGCGCCGGATTTACGGCGAATTTTTCCTGATACAAATTTAGTCATCGTTTTTTCCTTCAATATTATTTTCTAAAACCGGCTTTGCCAATTTATCAATCGTATCAACAAATTCTTCAAAGTCTTTAATTTCCTTAAAATCTTTATAAACCGACGCAAAGCGAATATACGCAATGTTATCAAGCCTTGATAATGCTTCCATAACCGCCTCGCCGATAGCCTCAGTGGTAATTTCGTTTTCACCGGAGCTTTCAAAGCGACGTTGAATTGAATTTACAACTTTATCAACCCGTTCCGGTGAAATGGGGCGCTTGCGAACGGCAAGCTCAATGGAGCGATAAAGCTTTTCACGGTCAAAAAACGTTCTCTCGCCGTTTTTTTTAATGACAATCAGCTCCCTTAGCTGCACGCGTTCAAAGGTGGTAAAACGCGAACCGCATTCCGGACACTCGCGGCGGCGCCGAATAGAGGTATCGTCATCGGTGTTGCGCGAATCTTTTACAACCGTGTCATCACACCCGCAAAACGGACATTTCATGCTTTAAGCCCCTTTTCTTTTAACTCATCAGCCACTTGATAAAGCTTTGACGAATATCTTGCTCCTTTTATAAGGACAATATCTTTATTTTGCAAGAGCTGATTTAATAAAAAATCAGCCAAATTATCTTTATTTTCAAAATAATATTGCGTTATATGCGGCGGAAGCTCGGCTAACATATCTTTCATTTCAGGGCAAACGCCGACCACAATGTTAATATTGCTTTGGGCAAGTTCCTGCCCGATTTCAGCATGCTTTTGCTTAGAATAAGCGCCAAGTTCGGCCATTTTGCCCAAAACCGCGATTTTACGACCATTGGTTTTAAGGCTGTTTAAGGACTTAATTGCCAGTTTCATCGCCTCGGGCTGCCCCGAATAACTATCGTCAATTAAAGTATAAGTTCCTTTATTGGCGGAAAGGTTTAAGGTATAATGTTTTCCTCTGCCCTCCAAAGGTTCAAAACTTTTAATTTTCTCAGCCGCTTTAGCAACATTTAGCCCTAAAGCCTCAACAGTTTTCAAAACGCACCAGCCATTATAAAGAAAGTGTTCGCCCTCAGTCTGAGCCGCAACCTTTACTTTGGGCTGATGATTTTGTCCGAACTTAACGATTTTGGCATTATGCGCCGCCGCTTTTTGCTCCAGAATATCAGCATAATGAGTATCGGCGTTAATAACGGCAATTCCGCCCTGTGGCGGCAAGCCCTCAAAAATTTCCGCCTTAGCCTCGGCAATGCCTTGCAGATTTTTAAAAAACTCAATATGCATCGGATACACGTTGGTGATAATGGCAATATCGGGCTTTACAAATGAAGTTAAGCGCGATATTTCGCCTTTGGCGCTCATGCCCATTTCAATCACGGCAAAATCAGCCGATAAATCCATATTGCACAAGCTTTCCGGCACCCCGATAAAATTATTGTGATTACCGGTCGTGGCATAAACTTTGCCAAACTCTGCCAAAGCAAATTTAAGCTCTTCTTTGGTGGTGGTTTTGCCGGCGCTGCCGGTTAAGCCGATAACCGTTCCCTTAAATAATGAGCGGTTATAAGCGCCGATTTTGCCATAAGCGATTAAGGTATCATCAACCACAATTTGTTTTTGAAGCGGAACATCAGGAAGCAAGCGGCTTACAATAATAAGCGGGCACCCCGCGGCAATAACGTCAGGTACAAAATCATGACCGTCAAATTTTTCGCCGGAGATGGCAATAAACACATCATTTTGCCCGCATTTGCGGCTATCGGTTGAAACGCCGGTAATAACTGCCGACGCAACCTTAGAATCAGAGCCGACGATGGCGGCTATTTGCTCAGATGAAAGCGCTTGCATTTTATTTATCTTTCTGCAAATCTTTCAAATCAGGGCTGGTTTTAACATAGTTATTGACCATGATTTCAGCTTTTTTAGGCATAACCACGCACCCCGGACCACCGACGCAACCGCCTTCGCAGCACATAACCTCAATCAAGTTAAATTCGCCGGCGCTTTTTTTAGCGGCATACATTTTAAGCTTTTTGAAGGCGTCTTTGTTTAAGCCGTTAATCGGTTCAGGTTTGCAAACAGCGCTATCGCCGACAATATGAGCAACCGCGCCGGCAACCCCGCCGCTGACCGGAAAGATACGACCTTGCGCCGATGAAACTTTGGCAAAAGCAGAATTTTCACATGTTGCAACATTAATGCCCGCAGCGGCTAACATAGCGGCAATTTCATCAAACACCAAAACATAATCAACGTCTTTATCTCCCTCTGCTTCAATACGCTTAGCCAAGCACGGACCGACAAATACGCTGACACATTCCGGATTTTGTTTTTTAACCAACTCGGCAATGTAATACATCGGTGGTTTGGTGCTTGAAACATACGGTGCAATTTCAGGAATGTGGGTTTGAGTCGCTTTATACCATGCCGGACAGCAAGAAGTTGTCATAAACGGGTGACCTTCTTCCATACGCTCAATAAATTCTTTAGCCTCGTTTAAGGTGGTAACGTCAGCGCCTTCGGCAACCTCAACCACATCGGCAAAGCCAAGCTGTTTTAAGGCTGTGATAATTTTGGCGGCGTCTGTGCCGAACTGACCGATAACCGCCGGAGCCAACATGGCAACCACCGGTTTTTGCGCGCGTTTAATTTGGTTTAACACATCAGCGAGCTGCGAATTGTATGCAATAGCGCCGAACGGACATGATTTTATGCACTTTCCGCATGAAATACATTTGTTATAATCAATGTGTTCAAAGCCGTTTTCATCTTTGGTAATAGCTCCGACCGGACAAGCGTCTTCACACGGAACCGGCGCTTTGTTAATGGCGCCATAAGGGCAAACATTGGCACACATGCCGCATTTAATGCAGTTTGCTTGGTTGATAAAGGCTTTATCTTCAACCGTGATAGTTTTTTTAGGGCAGTTAACCTCGCACGGACGAGCCACACAGCCGCGGCACATATCGGTCACCGTAAATTGAGTTTTCATGCAAGCGGCGCAAGCGGACGGCAAAACCGAAACGGTCGCCACCGGCGCGGCATTGCGGGTTAAAGCCTCTTTGGCAAAGTCAGACAACGGGCGGGATAAATCTTCTTGCTCAGGAGTAAAGCCCAAAACAGCCACAATATGTTCTTTAATAACCTGCCGGTCTTTGGCAAGCGAGCCGCGTACCGGACGAGTCTCGTCAGGTACTAAAATCTCAGGCAGATTATCAATATCGGCAAAGTTGTTTTTTATAAAGCTTTCGGCGACTTTCGCCAAAATTTGCGCGTGCATAGTCGCAACATTATTTTTTGCTGTAAGCATTAAAGTGGTTACCTTTCCGTTAGTCAAAATCAAAATTTTTTTCACTATAACGGCTTATGTTAAAAATTGCAAGACCGATTTACGTTTTAGGCAAAAAGAAAACGGCGCCTGAAAAGGACGCCGTTTGTTTTTATTTATGCCGATAGCGCTTGGCTATCGGGAGATTTATTTTTCGTTTCCATAACATTGGAATATCTTAAAGGTTTTACAAAAAGATATACAAACCTCAATACCAAAACAAAAGGCATTGAGTAAAAAAGCTTGCGTCGTCAGATTACCTCAGCTGAAGAACCACCTCGCCCTTGTAGGTGACGGTCAGAGTGCCATCGTCGGAAACAGCGAATGTATAACCATCAACCTTGGTTGAATAGTTGCCATTGCGCCAGTTCCACATCTTGAGGGTCGTGAAGCGGATATTACGAGCGCCAGTATTCCGGTCGCGGTAATAACCGATACGATCCGTCAGATCTTTGGCGATTGCCGGCGCCCACTTGTTGACAGCATAGGAACCCCTATTGCTGTTACTTGTGTAGTAACCGGAATTATACTCTGGACCGAAGTTGCCTTTGCAGAAATATCCGCTCAGGACATCGTTCACCGTTGGAGCTTTGGAGTTTATGTCGGCGATAACAGCCACAGCGCCTTTTTCAGTGCGGAGAGTGAAGCACTTCTGTGCATATTCACCTCTTACCTGATCAGCAGGAACTGCAGATACTCCCATGCCGATAATCTTGCCCCAGTCATCAGGGATAATCTTGTCAATCGGCTTAACGATAGCTATTTTAGCAGCTGCGGAAGCAGATGCCTTATAGTTACCGCCGGAGATGACATAATTGGTGCTCACCTTGTTCTGATAATCGTATACCAGATAAGTAACACCATTCTGTGTGGTCTCCGATGCCTGAGAAGAGACTGTTGAGCCTGCCTCTGTAAACGTCCAGTTAGCGTAGTCAAATGTGACTGTGTAGTATCCGTCAGGATCTACATATACCGCCTTCTGGAAATCATAAGAGTAGACGTTCTGGAACGGGTTCGCACCATTTGTAGCAGTTGAACTGTACCTCATGGAACGAGTCGTAATCGTCCAATTTCCGTCTTTACTTGGGCTCTCGCTGAGTTGAGAGGAACCATTGCTCTTGGTGGAATAACTGTTGTTCACAGTATATACCCACTGAAGCGCCGGCTCGCTGAGGTGTCTGGTCAAGTTTCTGGTGATAGTACGTGACTTTTCACCTGATTCTGACCACTTCTCAACTTCCGTGAACGAAAGTCTCTCAGTCGTAGCATTGACAATCTCACGCTTGACGTCACGATAAGACTTGTTGATAATCTTGTCAATTGGCTTAACGATAGCTATTTTAGCAGCTGCGGATGCAGATGCCTTATAGTTACCGCCGGAAATCACGTAGTTGGTATTAATCTTGTTCTGATAGTCATATACAAGATATGTAACACCATTCTGTGTAGTCTCCGTTGCCTGTGAGGAAACGCTTGAGCCTGCCTCGCTGAAATTCCAGTTGGCGTAGTCAAAAGTGACTGTGTAGTATCCGTCAGGATCTACATATACCGCCTTCTGGAAATCATAAGAGTAGACGTTCTGGAACGGGTTCGCACCATTTGTAGCAGTTGAACTGTACCTCATGGAACGAGTCGTAATCGTCCAATTTCCGTCTTTACTTGGGCTCTCGCTGAGTTGAGAGGAACCATTGCTCTTGGTGGAATAACTGTTGTTCACAGTATATACCCACTGAAGCGCCGGCTCGCTGAGGTGTCTGGTCAAGTTTCTGGTGATAGTACGTGACTTTTCACCTGATTCTGACCACTTCTCAACTTCCGTGAACGAAAGTCTCTCGGTCGTGGCGTTGATAATCTCTCTCTTGACATCCCGGTAAGACTTGCTTATCAGCTTGTCCTCTACTGGCTGGACATGCAGCATTCGCTGATAAGGAACTGCCACGCGATAGGTGGTAACTTCCTCACCGGCGGCCTTGGTCTGCACTCCATAATCGTTCTTGACAACGTCAAGATCGTAATAAAGCGTGACATCGGCAACCTTGCGATTTGCTGTGGACGCCTGCTCGTTCAGCTTGGCATCAGCTCTTACGAATCTGATGTTTTGCACAGCTGAATAAGTCAGAGCCTTGTCCAGATAAGTGAGGTACTCGTAGACGGAACTGTTGGATACAGTCTCGCCGGCGTTGAGCTGATAGCTCTTCGCAAACTTACGAGTAGTGGTTCTGAAGTTTCCGCTTGAGCTAATGCTCACCTTATCATCACCAATCGTGGTGTTGACAAGCTTTACATTAGTCAGGTCTGCTTCCTTCTCCACCCAAACTTCCGAGGCGACATTAAAGGTAGAACCTAGGTTGAGGTCAGCGGAGACTTTACGTCTGCTGATTTCTTCGCTATTCTTGTAGCGAACCTCTTCAGCGGTAACCCTTTGTTCCTTAGTGATAAGTTTTTTGGTTTTCGCCTCAAACTCACCAATATAGTTGTCATTCTCGAGCTTGGTCTCGTAGTTGTCAGGAACCTGGATATGCCTGTGGATGCGGGTGTACGGAACTCGGATGAGATAATCCGCCATCTTCACACCATTTTCACGCGTCAGTGTTGCAACAAAGAACAGATTGACGGTGTTAACGGTGCTATCCGCATTGGACAATGCCGTGTTTCTAGCTGATTTGCTATGCGAGAAAGCAATATTGCTTATCATTGCATGCGCAAGGGTAGTGTCGCCATAAGCGAGTGCCTCATACGCCGCATTGATATATACTCTCTCACCCTCATTGAAGTTGAACTGATAGTTCTGCTGATATGAGGTTTTTACAAATCTGCCATTGGTACCGGCGATTGAGCGTGTCAGGTTATCCTTGGACTGCGCGGTTAGAGCAACCAAGTTAAGAGCATTGTCACTGTTCACCCAAAGCTTGTTCGGGCTGATAGTGGCGTCTGCCCTTAAATCAAGGTTCTCGCGGAAGCTTTCTTTCTTCAGAACGTCGGCGTTGTTGTACGAAACAAGCATGCCGGCAACATATTCCTTTACTGTATACAGCTTGCACACGGTGGTGTCAAACTGAGCAGCAAAGGTAATGTTTTCCAGACGCTTGTAGTAATTGTCCGGAAGTTTACCGCTCTTATAAATGCGCTGCGTAGGAACACGAACGAGCGTGTCACGCTTGGCACCCTCAACGTCAAAATTCACGTTAAAGAAAAGGTTGACGTTAAAGACGGTTGAATCCGCATTAGAAAGCTGCGCATTCCTTTGAGCCTCGGCATATTTGAAGCTTATGCCCTTAACCACGGCGGCTGCAAGAGCTGAGTCCTTTGCCGCGACAACAAGCTGTTGCCATGTGGCGTCAGCTGTTACAACCTCGTTTGCGTTGAACACAAACTCATCGCGCTGTGTGTTGGTCACGAGCTTGAACGGCTCCTTGCTGATTGAGGAGATATTTATCTTGCCCTCTTTGAAGCTGACCAGTCCGATGTCGGACAGAAGCTTCTCCTCCGGCACGTATACCTTCACAGGCGTACAGTTGAAGTTTACTTTGAAGACAAGATCCTGATCAAATCTCGTACGAGAAATCTCAGAACCGCCCTCCTTTTCTACAATCTCGCCGCTGATGTTCTCTTTGGAAGAGAACTCGTTGTCGGCGAGCTTAAAATCATTCACCAAC
The DNA here is from genome assembly GCA_021617435.1 of Pseudomonadota bacterium. Lineage (GTDB taxonomy): Bacteria > Pseudomonadota > Alphaproteobacteria > RF32 > CAG-239 > CAAFZY01. The sequence continues at coordinate 5,729 of JAJWCP010000023.1, read as the reverse complement.
GAGATATTTTCATACCTCGTCTGTTTTTTGGTCCTGACCTCTTCCGAAACGTTAAGTTTCGTTGACTCCTTTACGAAGTTATCGCAGGAGAAGGTCATCAACATAGCACAGGCGGCGATTACAACTGTTGCAATCTTTGCCGCAAATTCTTTTACGTTTGCCATAATTGTTTTTATTTTTTGGTTTTTTATTTTCTTTTTAGCAAAACAAATTTACGCATACCAAATGTTATGAAAAATCTTTTCAATTTTTCAATAATTTAACAGAGTAGTAGACATAATTTGTATTTTGTAAAGGGGATTTTAGCATATAACTTACTAAAAAACAAGCACAAAATTAAATTTGCCAAAAAAATTTAAACCGCAAAAATGCCCGCCGCGGCAAAGCAAGCGGGCATCTTGTTTTTAGCCTTTGTAAAAGCTTTATATTTTACGCCTCAATAAAAATACGGCCGTTTTCAATAATCGCTTTGCCGCCGAGCGGAATGGTTGCAATCGGCGTGGTATGCCCCATATCGGTATTGGCAATAACCGGCATATTTTTAAGTTCCGGCTTAGAATTGATAATAAATTCCAGAGTCTCGCGGCTCATGCCGGAAGCTTTTTGGAACCTACCGATAACCAGGCCTTTAACGTTTGCAAAGTCAGGCTGATTAATCAGCGCCTGCAAGTTGCGCTCAAAATGAACCGGCTTAGATTCTTCATCGTCTTCAATAAACAAAATGGTATTTTTAACAAACTGCGGGCGATATTTTGTACCTAAATTAAGGTTAAAGGTGCACAAATTGCCGCCGATTATCGTGCCCTCGGCGTTGCCGGAGTGAATATGCCACCAGCCGGCATTTTTGATAAATTCGCGCTGTTCTTGATTTAAGAACCATAAGTCATCGCTCCATTCTTCAGAAGCTTTCAGCTCACATTTTCTATTATTAAACAACGCATTATGAGCGTTTGTTAAAGTATATTCGCAACCTTTTAACATGCCCAAAGAGCTGTAATGCGGACCGTAATATGTAACCATTCCGGTTTGAGCATAAATGGCGGAGTGCAATGCGGTTATATCCGAAAAACCGATAAATACTTTCGGATTTTGTTTAATAACTTCAAAGTCTAAATGCTTTAAGAGCTGGTTAGAATTAAACCCGCCGATAACCGTAAACACGCCCTTAACCGATTTATCGGCAAATGCGGTCATTAAATCGGCGGCGCGTTTTTCAATATCGGCGGAGCCTAACATATCATAATTTTCATCTGTGGTATTGGGCGCAAAAACCACCTCAAGCCCCCACTCCGCCAAACGTTTTTCCGCAATTTGGCGGCAGTCGGCACCGATAAGCTTTAAGCCGCGCGACGGCGCCACAATCATAATTTTATCGCCTTTATGTAATTTGGGTGCGTTTAACATTTTAATTCTCCTTAGTTTCTTGATAAATATGGAAAAAAGTAACCGGCTTAATATCGGTTGCCTGCAAAACTTTTTTGCGAATCCGACCTTTGATAAATTCTGTAACCGCCGGAGTTAAGCCGCCGCATTCATGAAGTTTTTCCTCAATCTGCGGGATAACCGCCTGTTTAATTTCCGCGGCGAGCGGCTCCCAATCTTTAGCCTCTAAAATATCTATTGAAGAAATTTGCAAATCAGCCACGCGGTTATCGGCAGTGATTACCGCGCTGATAAATAAACTGCAGTTATAGGCAATTTTTTTGCGGTTTTTAACCACATCGGAAGTTAAAGACACGCAACGACCACGGTCAACCCCCATAACCTCAGATTCAACTTCTTCGGTTTTGGTAATAGTGCCGCCGTTTACTAAAAACATATCGCCGTTTTGCCCAGAGCAAACCTCAGGCACGCCGCAGCTTAACGCAAAGCGTTTGTGCTCGCGGATAAAGCGCTTGTCGCCATGCACCGGAAACACTATCTGCGGGCGCAAAATCTGGTACATCTTTTTAAGCTCTTCTTTAGACGGGTGTCCGGAAGTGTGCACCAGTTCGGTTTCTTCCGTGATGACGGTAACGCCCAAATCCATCATTTTTTCCTGCATGTGCTCAATTTTTTCCTCGTTTCCGGGAATGATTTTAGAAGAAAAAATAATGGTGTCATTTTTGCCAAGCTTAACATATTTGCTGTCGCCGTTGGCAATAATGCTTAAAGCGCTGCGATAATTGGCTTGCGAGCCGGTGCAGATATACAAGGCTTTATCTTCGGTGATGCCCTGCACTTCCTGCGGAGTGTAAACCTTGGGCAAATCAGCAAAATAGCCGCATTCTTTGGCAATTTTCATGTTGGTGATTAAGCTTTTGCCCATTAAAACCGGAGTTCTGCCGGCTTTTTCAGCCGCTAAAACCAAACTTTCAAGCCGCATTAAGTTAGAAGCAAAGCAGGTGACGATTAAGCCGCCCTCAATTTGCGGAATCCGCTCAATCAGGCTTTGGCGGATAACCGCCTCGCTCGGCTGAATTTTTTCAAGCATAACATTGGTAGAATCGCACACAAACATATTTATGCCTTCATCGCCGGCGGCTTTTAATTCCGCCATGCCGGTCGGGAGCATGTCAAGTCGGCCGTCATCAAAGCGCCAATCGGTGGCGTGAAAGATATTGCCGTATTCGGTTTTAATCAGCAAACCGCAAGTTTCCGGCACGGAATGCACCAACGGAATATATTTTACCGTAAACTCGTCAAGTTCTATTGTATCACCGGCACGCACAGGGTTTAACGGCACGATTTTTTCCATTTTATATTCTTTTAAGCGCTCTTTAATAAGCCCCAAAGCAAAAGGCGTGCCGTATACCGGACATTGCAATGACGGCCAAATATGGGCAATGGCTCCCATGTGGTCTTCATGTCCATGAGTAATAAAAATACCTTTCACATCATTTTTAAATTCTTCCAAAAACTCCGGCGAAGCATAGCTCATATCCATTCCGGGGTAGTCGTCATTTAAAAAACCATAACCGGTATCAACCACAATCCACTTGCCGTTGACGCCGTATGCGTACATATTCATGCCGATTTCATCGGCGCCGCCCAGCGGCAAAAAATATATTCCTTCTTTTTTAATCATCTTTTTCCTCTTTTGGCGCGGCAAACATATCTCCGGCAATTATAACCTCGGTCTTGTGCCCATTGTTTAACAACAAGCAGCCGTTATTATCTATGCCGGCAAAAATGCCGCTTTTATCATTATTTTCTTGTTTTATAACTATCGGTTTATTAAGGTTGTAGGCATTGTTCAGCCACATTTGTTTTAATTTTGCAAATCCTTCTTGCCGGTAAATGTACAACAGAGCGTTCCAATTCGCAATAAGTTTTTTAAGCACGACTATGCGGTCGGTATTTGCACCCAAAGCGTTAAGCCCCGCCGTGGCATAAGCGGAAGCGCCTAAATTAGGGTACGAAACAATGTTTATACCCACGCCCATAATCCAAAAATCCGCCGGTCCGCGCTCAAATAAAATACCGGAAATTTTGGCGCCGCCGACCAACACGTCATTCGGCCACTTCAGTTTTACATCAGCGCCGGGGCAAAAGCATTTAACGGTTTGCAAAACCGCAATGCCACTTATTATCACCAAACGGCTCAAATCTTGCACCTCAGCTTTAAACGCCATAGACATAAACAAATTGCCGCTCTCGCTAATCCAGCTATGACCGCGGCGCCCCCTGCCCTTGGTCTGTGCTTCCGCGGTTACAATGCACGGAGCTTTCAGTTCATCGCACAGTTTGTAAGCTTCCGTATTGGTGCTCTCGCAGATTTTTACATCCCGCCACATTATACCGTTAATATTGTTCATATTTTAACCCCGTTTATCAGCCACAAAGATTTATCCAACAAAAATTCAGGATAAAACATGATGCTTAACGATAAAAGCATATTAAGCATAATCAGCGCGTAAAGTATCGGCTCCGCGCGGTCGGTATTGGCAGCGGGCGCGGCAAAAAACACCGTGCGGAAAATTTGCATAAACGCCGGAAGTATAATTATCATGGCAAGCACAATCGCGGCAACCATAAAATATTGCCCGCCAAGCACCAAATAATTAAGCGTATTCCATGCTGAAAAGAATATCGGCAGCGGTGAAACAATCATTAAAGACAGTGTAAAAAACAACAACGCCACGGCTATAAAAGGTTTATTTTTGGCAACTCCGTTCAGCATATTTAAGTTTGATAAATACTCGCCGTTGCGCTTAAAAGCAAACAGAACCGTATATATTCCGCTCATCACAAGCGCGTATATTTGGATATAACCTAAACTTGCCGCCATGTTTTCAGCTTTAAACGGAGCAACCAAAATTAAAATAATGCCCAAGTTAAGCAATCCGGCAAATGAAAAAATACGGCGCATATTGCGGCTGGTATTGGCGCCGAACGCCCCGATAATCAGCGAAAAAACGCCAAAAGTTAAATATATATTTTGCAAATTTGCGGCATGAGAAGCAAATAAAAGCATGTTTATTTTAATAAAACTTGTCCATAAGGCAATTTGCGGAACAAAGGCAAAATATGCCGCCACCGGAAGCACCGCCAAACCGGCAACATCAGAGTTCCAAAAATGCAGCGGAGCTATACCAAGCATAAAAACAAACACTAATAGTAAACCGGAAGCAGTCAGAAAGAGCATTTCTTGCGGCATTTGGGCAATTTGCGCCGCCGCTTGCTCATTAGTCAGCCCTTGCGGATAAAGCACCATCACGGCAATTGCCGCCATCATCACAAAAAACAGCAGACTAAAGCCGTAACGCCCGCTGATATTATGAAATTCCTCATTTTCTTGGCTGAAACGGAGCAGTAAATATTGCAGCAATGCTAAAGCGGCAAGCGCGGCGAGCATTATGTCGTATCGGTCGGCGTATAAAAGCATATAAAAGCAAAACAACAGCAAAAGCGCTAACGTACAAAACCGAAAAGCAGGCAATTTTTCAGTCGTGAACCATTTTAAGGATAAAAGCAACCAGAGCAAAAATGCCGCTGAAGTTAAAATATATATCGGCGCGGTTAAAATATCGGCGTTGAAATAATCCGGAAAAGCGGAGTCATGATTCCAAAGCGTTGCTATAATGCCAAGCACAATAAATAGTTTGGCAATAAAAAAGTATTCTTTGGCGGAAACGTCACCCCACAAACGGCGGAGTATTAAGCATAACACACCTATCGGCAAAACGGCAAATTGTAAAATTGTTAAAAAATATTCCATAAACCTCTCCGCTTAAAACACAAACCACAGCGGTTTTATAAAAGATAACAGCAAAATCGCAAGCACCACAGCGGCGGTAAAAAACTGGATATTATCAATATCCGAAACTTTAACCTCACTTGCGGCAAGACATGATTTATCTTTTAATCCGTACAAATTTTGCAACATAAACACAGCCGCCAGTAAAATTGTAAACACCGCCGCAGTTCCGATATAAATATTAGCTATCAAAATTTGCGAAACAATGATAAAATTGTTCCAAAACAAGGCAGAAACCGGAAAACCGATTGCCGCCAGCAGTAAAGCTCCATAAGCAAGCGAGGCTTTAGGTTGCAAGCACAAAACACCTTCCGGCGAGCCGGAGTTTTTATCCGCCTGCTCTGCAATATGGAAAATCAGCATTGAAAGCGCCGAAAAGACCAGTAAAAATGCAAACAACGAATACGCCAAATTGCGCTGCAAAATAGTGGTTGGGGCAAAAATACCCAAAAGATACAGCAAATAATAAATGAAAATATATGAAAACAGT
>JAJWCP010000126.1 GCA_021617435.1 Pseudomonadota bacterium | reverse complement strand
CTAAAAAGGGTTACTTACAGCTTGAACAAGAGTTAAAAAATTTAAAAGGCGTTGATCGTCCTAACATTATTGCCGCTATTGCCGAAGCGCGTTCACATGGCGATTTATCTGAAAATGCCGAATATTCTGCCGCCAAAGAAAAACAAAGCTTCATTGAAGGGCGCATTCAGGAGCTTGAAGCTGTGGTCAGCCGCGCGCAAGTTATTGACCCGCAAGCCGTTAAAGGCGATGTGATTCGTTTTGGCGCCACCGTTTTGGTTGTTGATGAAGATACCGATGCCGAAACCAAATATCAAATTGTCGGCGACTATGAAGCCGATATTGAAAAGAACTTGATTTCCGTTTCATCTCCGCTTGCCAAAGCCTTAATCGGTAAAGAAGTCGGCGATGTTGCCGAATACACTGCTCCGGGCGGTAAAAAATCATTTGAAATTCTGGAAGTTCAGTATTTATAACACAAAAAAGCCGGCATCCAAAACCGGCTTTTATTTTTATATCCAATCATTAAACATATCGCACATTTTTTGGCATGACATTATAAAATTTTCCCATAATATTTCATTTTCCGTTTTAACCAAAACCGGCAATATCGTCCTATCAGCTTCAATTTCAAACGCCGATAAATAAAACTCCGGCAATGATGAGTTCAGTAATTTTTTATCAGCCGGCGGCAAACATGAAACCAACACAATATTTTCCGGCATTTTCTCAGGTTGTTCGTCAGCCACAATATGCCTATAACATTTTTTTACATACTGATCAAAAAAAACCGGAAAGCGGCTTTCGTTTTTGCTCCATAACATAATTGCGGTTCCGTCGGCGCGTTGTAAATTATATGCCGCACAAAACGGTTCTTGACTGCCGGAGCGTTGCTGATTTAACACTGATGTGAAAATATGTATCATTACCGGATAAAAAAGCAGATTATGGCTTTTAACTTTTTCCACAAGGTGGCTGACATCTATTGTAAAACGATAATCCATATAAAAGTCCTCCTGAAATTAAAAATAAACAACCTTCCACAAAATGCGGCAAAATACACTGTTTATAAGTTTGAAGACACTTTTAATATAACACACCAAAATATATTTCTCAAGTAAAAAGCCGCCTGCTGTGAGGCGGCTTATAATCAGTTATTGTTAAATCTGCGAATTATCGCAATTTGCAACGCAAACATCAGGAGCACAAACAATAAAAGTCCGAGCGAAAACCCAACAAGCTCCATAATTCTGGCAAAAATATAAACCGCCGTAAACAATATGGCGTTCAAACGCATTTTAACATCAAAAGCAAGCGTTGTTTTATTAATCCACGCGGCTACACCCGCCAAATAAGCGTAAAACAAATTAAGCAACAAAAATACCAAAAAAGCGATAACAGTACCGCAAGCAGCAACCGTCAAAGCCGACCAACTGATTATAGTGCGGAAAGCATCCCTATAATCTTGTTTCGGTAACATAATATTAGCGTTATCTTGTAACTTCATCACCCGAACTTCATCGGATTTAACCACATATAAAGTTGTGCGGCTCAAATATAAACCTTGAGGCAAAGAGGAAGTGTCCAAAGTATCTTGCGTGGTATCAATCACCAACAGCGGAATTTTAGCGCTTTGATCAGCATCGTCTTCATTAAGATCAATCACTTTTACCGTATCCTCCGGAGTAACTACAACCCCGTTTTTAACTTCAATCGGTAAAACATCGTCGGCGATTCCCTGCGCAAGCGGTATAAAATCAATCAATGTGCTGCGCATATTCAATGATAAATACACTGAGGCAACAAATGCCAAGGCAAACAGCAACCAAGCGCCTATGCCTTTCCCATTTAAAATATAAGCTTTAATTTTATTCATAACAGACTCCATTTAATTAAACAATTTAAGGGCTTATCAGATTCGGTTAAAATATAACAGATTCTCTAAAAAAAATAAATATTAAACTCCTAAATAAGCATATTTTCAAAAAAATTGTGGAAAAACACGGAAAAAACAACATTTTTTGCAAAAAAATCATTTTTTTGTTTGACTTAAATCAAAAAAATGTTTCAAATTATATTGTGAACAGCTGAAATGCTCACATTGGTTAAACTTTTTTTTAGAGGGAGTCCTCACCGTGAATAAAAATGAACTCATTTCTAGCGTTGCTAGTTCAACCGGCTTAACAAAAACTGACGCAGCTAAAGCTGTTGACGCTTTTGTAGCTTCTGTTACAACCGCTTTGAAAAAAGGCGATGAAGTTCGCTTGGTTGGTTTCGGCACTTTCGCAGTTGCAAAACGCGCTGCTACTACCGGCCGCAATCCTCGCACCGGCGCAGCTATCAAAATTGCTGCTCGCAAACAAGCTAAATTCAAAGCTGGTAAAGCTCTTCAAGAAGCTGTAAATCACAAATAATTTACAGCTTTGTGTTTTAAATAAGGCAGAATCTTTCTGCCTTATTGTTTTTTAAACCGACTGATTTTTAATTTCGGTTCAAAAAACTGATAACAACTTGCTTTATCGTTTCCATTTCTTCCGGTTTGCTTTCGGTTATCAAAATGGTGAGCTATGCTGCAGTTGTTTAATTTGCTCAGTTTTCTCTTGTAGCCGCTTTTCATTAACGACAAACCCCATACCAATAAAAAAACCGCCGTAAAGGCGGTTGTTTTATTGGTGGGCGCTGAGAGTCTATTCCGCTTCGCTCCATTCACTGCGCTCATCGGCTTTGCCGACCGGCATGCTCTCGCATGCCTTTCGCTTGTAGTCAAACTCCCTTTCTCGGGAGTTCGAACCTGAGTGCCCATATACAAAAAAACCGCCATAAAGGCGGTTGTTTTATTGGTGGGCGCTGAGAGTCTATTCCGCTGCGCTCCATTCACTGCGCTCATCGGCTTTGCCGACCGGCATGCTCTCGCATGCCTT
>JAJWCP010000125.1 GCA_021617435.1 Pseudomonadota bacterium | reverse complement strand
CAAGCCCGATAATGACAACATAGGGGTGGATTATCGGGTCAAGCCCGATAATGACGGTTTTTGTACCGGTCGGTCTATGGTGGAAATGCTCGGCGTTCTTGCTATCATCGGAGTTTTAAGCGTCGGGGCGATTGCCGGCTATGGAAAAGCCATGTTCAAATACAAGCTGAATAAACAAACTGAACAGCTTAATCAGGTTATCGGCGCTATGGTGCGCTATAAAAGCAGCTTAATGCTTAATCCCGCTTCTGCCGACGCGCCGGTCTCTGATTATCAAGTAGTTCCGTTGCTTAAAAAACTTGGTGAAATTCCAAAGGAAATGTACACCAGTAATGATAGATTTATAAAAGACGCTTCCGGAACTGAATACTATATTTACCATCGCAATACTGATACAGGCATCACTTTATGTACCTACAATTTAGAAAGAAACGAAAGCGGTTTTCAACTTTGTAAAAACTTATATTTAATTGCCAAAGAATGGCACCACGAATTGGACATGATAGCCGTTTCAGCTTATAAAGGTGATACGTTTTCCTCAAAAGGCTGTTATTTGGGTGATAATCACACTTACCAGGGTTGCTCGCGCACAAGATATATTAAAGACTTAAAGCTGAGCGAGCTTGACGATATTTGCCGGACTGCTGCCGGTGAGCAAGGGCATTATTCGGTATCAATAGAATTTTAAATACATTAAAGGCTCCGATTGCTCGGAGCCTTCTTTATAAGCATTCAGAGATTATTTTCTATCGCCCATTAATCTTAACAAGTACAAGAACAAGTTAATAAAATCAAGATACAATGAAAGCGCGCCTGAAACAGCTTTGCGGGTAACCACATCATCGCTGTCGGCAGATGCGTACATGTTGCGAATCGTCTGAGTATCATAAGCGGTTAAACCCACAAAAATGGCAACCCCGATATAAGACAATGCGTAATACATCGCTTCGCTTTGCATAAAGAAGTTTACAATCGTGGCGATAATCAAGCCGATTAAGCCCATAATCAAAAACGAACCGAAACCGGTTAAATCGCGCTTAGTAGTATAGCCGTACAAGCTCATAGCGCCAAACATAGCGGCGGTAATTAAAAACACGCGGGTCATACTGGAAGCGGTATACATTAAAAGGGTCGGGGTTAATGACGCGCCCATAACCGCAGAAAACAGCCAAAACACTCCGTTTACCTGTGCTGCCGTGCCTTTGGTAACAACCCACTGAAACGCAAATATCATTATCAACGGAGCAATCAACAAAAGCCAACCAAGACCGGACAAGCTAACGGTTCCGGCAGCTTGATTAATATTAAAAAATGCTTCAATTAAAGATGTATTGGCAATTAAATAAGCGACCAAAGCCGTTAAGCATAAGCCTGCCGCCATATAGTTATAAACTTTAACCATAAAGCCGCGCAAACCTTCGTCTATGCCGCTCCGTTCAACTGCGGAAGTATAAGATTTAGTTTCCATAATGTTCTCCTCAAAAAAAATTCCTATTTGGTAATATAGAAATTTTTTATACCAAAATCAACAGATATATGAACAAAAAATGCCCGCAATCATGCGGACATTTTTTGTGGAGTATTTACGCGCTATGCTGCTTTTGCAGAATATTTAGCGGCAAATTCATTCATTTTTTCAATAATATAAGACTGTTCATCGTGTTCCAAATACGGGTGCATCGGAATACTTAATACGGTTTTTGAAAGTTTTTCGCAAACCGGAACCGAACGAGTGTTCCATTTAGCATACGCGGTTTGAGTGTTTACCGGACGCGGATAGTACGCGCCGCACGGAATGCCGGCTGCACGCAGATAAGTCATTAATTCATCGCGATGTTCACAGTTAATGGTATACAAAGCATAAGCCGAACGGCAGTTGTCTAATATGCGCTGTTTTCCGAAGTAATCACTGAGTTCATTATCATAACGCTTAGCAATGGTGTAGCGGTCAGCCAATTCTTTATCCAAAACAGTCATTTTTTGCAACAAAACAGCGGCTTGGAAAGTGTTCATACGACCGGTCATACCCAAACGAACGTTATCATAGTGGTCATCAGGGCTCATACCGTGAACACGTGAAGATTTAACCAACTCATTTTCTTCATTGCTGTTGGTAAATACGGCGCCGCCATCGCCATAGCCGCCTAACGGCTTGGTCGGATAAAATGAGGTTGCTGTCATATCTGAGATTGAGCCTGCTCTTTTGCCATGATATACTGAGCCGAACGACTGGCAAGAGTCTGATAAAACTTTCATGCCGTTTTCATGGGCGATTTTGATAATTTCATCAAGTTCGCATGGTGAACCGAAAATATCAACCGGAATAACGGCTTTAAGGTTCAATTTGCCCTCTTTTTTAACTTCGGCAATGGCGCGCTTTAAGTCTTCAGGGTTCATATTGTAGGTATCAGGACGAGAATCTACAAAAACAGGTGTTGCGCCAAGCAAAACCGGAGCTTCGGCTGATGAAACGAATGTAAATGATGAAACAAATACGGCATCGCCGGGTTTAACGTCCCATGCCATTAAGGCTAAGGTTAAAGCATCGGTACCGGAACCGCAGGTTGCGCAATATTTGCTTCCGGCATATTCAGCCAATTTTTGATCCAGTTCTTTAGTTTCAGGACCTTGACAGTATGCTCCGTGGGCTAAAATTTTTTCAATAGCGGCCATAAATTTATCACGACCGATGATTTTTTGCGATGTTGCGCAATCAAACAAACAAATGTTTTTTTCAGGTTTATTTGTCATTTTCAATCCTTTTGTAAAATGTTCAACTGGGGTGATACTATGACACAACCTGTTTTGTTGCAACACACAAAACGTTTCTTGATTGTAACAAAGCGACTTTTCATACCTTTATTTTAAATATTTTTGTTGATTAAATAAAGGGAATTGTTATATTT
>JAJWCP010000124.1 GCA_021617435.1 Pseudomonadota bacterium | reverse complement strand
GCCGAACATAAATGTAATGTCAGAATCCTTAAACTCCAACCGGCGGTGATAAGTTTCCGTGCGTCCGGACGAACTTAAAATGTCAAACCCATGCAAAACATGATGATGCACATCAGTAGGCGTTAACACAAAGTTATTACGATAATTAACCATCGCGATATACGCCAATCTACCGCTTTCCATTACCGCGGTTTTATGATGAACTTCAAAATCAGGAAATTTTTCAGAAACAAGCGGGTTGCCGTTTTCATCGCGAGCGGCAAGCAACTTGCCTTTATCGGCTTTCATCAGACGTTTAACCAACGCCTGCGGGATTTTATCACCAATCTTATATTTAGCGCATGAGATATTTGCTTGCGCAAGGTCAGTTAAAACGCGCGGAGTGAAATTAGTTTCCGTAATGATAAGTCGCGATTTATCGGAAACACCGTAATTTTTCATGAGGCTTAAAAGCGACTGTATGTAACGCTCGTCATAATTTTCAGTGCGTAAAATTTCCGCAATGCGGTCGCCGTGTTTACACGCCAGAGCTTTAACATAGGCATTACGCGGAGAATCGCCTTTTTTAAAAGATACTTTTATCTGATTTTCATCCGTGCGGAAGGTTTTAAAAATCACATCTGAAAAATCATGAATACCCATGACGGTAACCGCTTTGGGGTCTATACCCTTTTGAGCCATGTAATTGCAAATATCCGGCTCTATTTTACGAAAACTGTCAAACTGACGATATAATTTCCAGGCAGGAGATTGGCTTAAATCATAGTCTTCGGCGGATGGCTTATCCGTAAGCGGATTTCTGATAAAATCTTTATAAAAATCGCTGAGTTGGTGGTTAGGGCGCGCGTCAACCGTACCGTAATAATCCATGCGGATAAGGTGTAATTCGTCTTTACTTAAACCGTAATAACGCCTTTCTTCCAGTTTAAGTCCGGCAACGGCGTTAATCTTTTCAAGCTTAAACTCCGCCATTTCGCCGAGCGAGCGGTCGGTTTCCGATAAATGAGCGGCATTCAACCCTTCCATTAAGCGCTTTAAGGTACGATAAGCTTTTATTTGTTCCGGCAGTGAAAGTTCATGAAATATGTGCAAAAATTCAGTGTCATTATAAACAACTTCCAAAAATTTTTCACCGCTGGCCATTTCTTTACGCTGTTTTTCTTCTTCCTTATCTTTTATTCGTTGTTTTTTACGCGCGTATTTACTGCCTTTTTCTGCCATTTTTTGAACTTTCATGCTATTACGGGCTGATTTTGTTTAAAGTGTAAGCTGAAAATATAAGCTTGTCCATAATTTTTTTAAAAAATTAGCATTTTTTTATTTTTTGCTGACTATATTGTGAGCATTAAAAATTTTAAGGAGGAAATTATGGTTGAAATTGTATTCAGTAACAAAAAAGCTCGCCGCAATGAGGTTAAAATTGCTCTTATGTACGGCAAAGCCGATAAAAAATATCTGGCGGACTTTTTAACGGCAGATGAGCTTAAATTGCTATTAGCCGCCGCCGGACGCGAAAACTTTAAATGCAAAGCCGGCGAAGTTTTAATGGTTACCACTGCTGAAAATAAAATAATCGGCATTGCGTCTCCGGCAAAACCGTCAGAAATTGATTTGCAAAAGCTTGGTGGACAAATTTATGCTTTTGTTAAAAAATATGCTTCGGCAGTTGTTTATGCCGAGAAACCTGCCGGTTCAAAAATTAAAACCGCGGACATTGCCTACAATTTAGCATTCGGCATAGAACTTGCCTCATACCGCTTTGACAAATATGTTACCAAACGCAAACCGGAAGAATTTCCTCAGCTTGAAAGCGTTGCTTTTGCCGCAAAAAGCAAAGTTATTGATAAAAACGGTTACGCACCCTACTCTGCTTTAGCAAACGGCGTGCGTTACACCCGCGATTTAACCAATGAGCCTTCCAATAACTTAACGCCGATGATGATGGCTGATGACCTTAAACGGCTTGAATATCTTGGTTTAGAGGTTGAGATTATTGACGACAAAGCCATGAAAGCCAAAGAGTTTAATTTGGCATTATCAGTGGCACAAGGCTCTTGCAATCTGCCGCGCGTTGCCGTTATTAAATGGCGCGGCAATAAAGAATCAGAAGAATACGCGTTAGGCTTAGTCGGCAAAGGCGTTACCTTTGACAGCGGCGGAATTTCATTAAAACCGGGAAACGGCATGTGGGACATGAAGCAAGATATGGCCGGTGCCGCCGCTGTGGCCGGTGCTCTAAAGGCTGCGGCCTTGCAAAAATTGCCGCTTAATGTGGTCGGCGTGGTAGGTTTGGTTGAAAATATGCCTTCTGGCTCGGCAACCCGCCCCGGCGATATTGTGCGCTCAATGTCTGGGCAAACGGTGGAAATTTTAAACACCGATGCCGAAGGGCGTTTGGTTTTGGCAGATTGCTTATGGTACATTCAGCAAGAATTTAAGGTTAAAACCGTAATTGACATCGCTACCTTAACCGGCGCCATTATGGTGGCTTTAGGCACTGAAATGGCGGGCGTTATGGGCAATAATCAAAAGCTGATTGACACCATTGCAAAAGCCGGATTAAGCGTTGATGAAAAAGTTTGGCAGCTGCCTATTTCAAAAGAATACAATAAAATGATGGATTCTGCAATTGCCGACATGAAAAACATCAGCGAATCGCGCAATGCCGGTTCTATTACCGCCGCCTGCTTTTTACAGCGATTTGTGCAAAAAGACGTTAAATGGGCGCATTTGGATATTGCCGGAATGGATAAAATTGAAAAGCCGAAACCATTGTACCCCAAAGGCGCAAGCGGATTTGGGGTTAAGCTTTTTAACGCGATTATGAAAGCGTTGTAAAGTTAATTGATTTTATTATAAAGGGCTGTTCTTTTTTAAGGCGGCCCTTTTTCAATATGTTAATATTTTTACAAAAAGTTCTTGCTTTTGTCTATTGTAGGTGATAACGTCAAGTTACATTGCCAATTATTATAACATAACAC
>JAJWCP010000123.1 GCA_021617435.1 Pseudomonadota bacterium | reverse complement strand
CACTAAAGAATATGAAAAATCTTTTCAATTTTCCAATAATAAATACCCAATAGCCACATAATCCTTATTTTTCAATATCAATCTAGCATAAAAAAGATAAAAAAACAAGAGGTAAAACGCAAGAAAAGTGATTTTTTTGTCAATAAAATACCGCCAAAACACACCCGGCGGCATTATACCTTTATATAGCTGAAAACAGGCATTAAAATAAACAAAACTCCGGCCGAGCCAACGCAAAAAATTTGCTCTGCCCGCCGGAGTTTTCGCCAAAAATATTAAAGGCTTAAATCATAGCCATACCGCCGTTTACATGCAGGGTTTGACCGGTGATGTATTGCGCCTCGTCCGAAACCAAAAAGGCAACCGCGTTGGCAATGTCCTGCGCTTCGCCGAGTTTGGCTTCTGGAATTTTGTTAAGCAAAGCGGCTTTAACATCATCAGGCAAAACATCGGTCATCGGAGTGCGGATAAATCCGGGGGCTACTGAGTTTACGGTAATTCCGCGTGAGCCGACCTCTTGCGCTAAGCACTTGTTCATGGCAATCATACCGGCTTTTGAGGCGGAATAGTTAGCCTGTCCGGCATTGCCCATAACGCCGACCACTGAAGCAATACCCACAATGCGTCCGTATCTTCTTTTCATCATACCGCGAATGGCGGCTTTGGCAAGCTTAAAGCCCGCGGTCAAGTTAACGTCAAGCACCAATTGCCAATCTTCATCGCTCATGCGCATAAACAAGTTATCGCGGGTTAAACCGGCGTTGTTAATCAAAATGTCAACTTTGCCGAATTTTTCTTCAACCGCTTTAATCAGGCCGCTGATTTCTTCCGCCTTGGAAAGGTTGGCAACAAAACATTCAACATTATTGCCTAATTCGGCTTTAAGCTGTTCCATACCTTCAGGGCGCATATCGGTTAAAGCCAAAGTTGCCCCTTGCGCGTGCAAAGTGCGGGCAATTTTATTTCCTAATCCGCCGGAAGCACCGGTAATTAAAGCAACTTTTCCATCTAATCTAAACATGGTTTAATCCTTTGCTAAAAAGTTATAAATTGGTTGCCAGTTCTTCAATTTCAGCCACAGAACCGACCGAGGCGGCATTAAGTTCTTTGTCACTTCTTTTGACAATACCCGAAAGAACCTTTCCGGCGCCGAGTTCAATCACATCGGTAACTCCTTGTTCTTTCAAAAACAGCACGGTTTCGCGCCACTTAACCGTTCCGGTAACCTGCTCAATCAGGTTTTTGATTATTTGTTTATGATTTGTAACCGGAGTTGCTGAAATGTTCGCAATCAGCGGAATTTGCGCGTCATGACTTTCAACGTCCATAAACGCCCGCGCCATAACTTCAGCCGCCGGCTGCATCAGCGGGCTGTGAAAAGGCGCGCTCACCGGCAGTTTAACGCAGCGTTTGGCGCCAAACTCAGAGGCAATTTCAACCGCTTTGTCAATAGCGGCAATATGCCCTGAAAGCACCACCTGACCATCTGAATTATCATTGGCGGCAACGCACAAATTATTTTCATCATTGCATGCTTCAACCAACGCGTCAATATCTTTAAATGAAACGCCCAAAACCGCGGCCATGCCGCCAACCCCGACCGGAACGGCCTTTTGCATGGCGTCTCCCCTGATACGGAGCAATTTGGCGGTATCCTCCAATGAAAAAACACCGGCGGCGCAAGCGGCGGAATATTCGCCGAGCGAGTGTCCGGCAACAAAAGCGGCTTTATCTTTAAGCTTAATCCCGAACTCTTTTTCCAGAACTCTGACCACCGCCATTGAATGCGCCATCAGCGCCGGCTGAGTGTTGGCGGTGAGCATTAATTCGCTTTCAGGACCGTTTGTCATCAGCTTAAACAAATTTTGCTTTAAGGCCTCGTCAACTTCGGCAAAAACCTCGCGCGCGGAGGCAAAATTATCGGCTAATTCTTTGCCCATGCCCACAAACTGCGAGCCTTGTCCCGGAAAAACAAAAGCGTATTTCATCTCTAAAAAACCTCATTTATTAATTATTTATTGGGAATTTAGGTTTAGTTTGTTTAAAAGTCAAGTTTTATCCGCTAAGCGCGGATGATTCTGCATAAGTAACACGGAGGCATAATGTTTCATAACAAAAAAGTATCGGTAATTACGGTTGCCCATAATTGCGCGCGCTTTTTAACCACGGCGTTTAAGTCGTTTGCTTATCAGGATTATGAAAATATGGAGTGGATAATTATTAATGACGCCTCCACCGATAAAACCGCCGCTCTGTTGCAAAAATACCGCCAACGCAACCCTAAGGTTAAACTCTGTCTGAATAAACAGCGCAAGGGTTACACCGATTCATACAGCTTTGCCATTTCAAAGGCGGAAGGCGATTATATCGCCATTTTAGAACCGGAAAATTTTTGGGTTAAAGACAAAATCAGCCGTCAGGTTGCGTTTATGATTCGCTATAACGCCATTTTGAGCCATACCAGCTATGCCTTTGCTGATGACAAAGCCAATTTGTTGCCGGTGGGCTGTTGCCATATTGAGCCTAAAGTTAATTTGCTTAACTTCGGCAAAGAGGCGGATATTTGCCTTTCAACCTTTATGCTCAACCATGAAGAAGTTAAAAAACTGTTCCCGATGCCGGAAAAAGAGTGCGAAAAAGGTTTACTTTTGTATTTAATGCAAAAAGGTCTGCTTTCACAGGGGTTAACTGATGTTTTGGCGCTGTGTCGCCCGCAATATAACGACCCCTTGCAGCAAAAAATGCTTAATCAGGTGCGCGGCATGTATGAGCACATGGATAAAAACGATATTAAAGTTCCGAGCATAATGCGGTATCAGTCATTTAGGGCTTCAAACATTGCCGGTGTAAAGCTTGACCCATCAATTTGTATCGGGCGTGAAGTTAATGTCAGCATGGAAGAGCTTAAAAAATTTAAACTCTGAATTTTAGGACAAAGATTAAAATGGCAAAAAACACAAAGAAAAAAACTATAAGCAAGTTCAGATTATTTATGCGCAAGTTCGGCGGGGTGTTGTTGAT
>JAJWCP010000022.1 GCA_021617435.1 Pseudomonadota bacterium | reverse complement strand
CTTTTTCGGTGATACTAATTTTATGTATTTTTGAAGAATAGCGCCCCTTTTTATCACAAGAAGATAGTATGGTACAAATTCAAACCTATGTTTTAATTTATCATTACAAAGGCTCCAGTCAATCGGATATTGGCTGATATCTTTTATTCCGTATAATTTAATTAACAGCTCGTCCGCATTATTATTTTTTTTTAAGTTTGGAATATTGGCAACAGAGGGGCTGAAATAAATACATTCAAGCAGACCATCTTTTTGTAAAGCGTCAACATCTATTGAAAACAAATCGGCTTTTTCAACAAAATCTTTCAAGGAAAGAGAGTTTTCATTCCACTTAATTGGTTCGGTAAATGCTCTTATGGCACGGCTGCGTCCTGTAAAACAACTTTCAAACCATTTTAATATACCTTCAAATGTATTTGCCCCTGAACGTCGGATATAATATTTTAAATTTGCCTCAGGATTTTTAGCAAAAGACAAAAGTCCATTTTCAAGAACTGTATTTCCTTTAGGAGCATAATGGTATAATTTCATCTTTTTCTCTCAACAATGTGGGCTTCTACATAAAATTAAGGGCAAAAGCAGTATCCAAAATTATAAAAAAGGAATATAATCGGTTCGCCAAAACACTATTGGAGGGACTGCTAATGCCTATAGAGAAGTATATAACAGGAAACGAAAAAAATCCAGATAAAAAGATAGAAGAATGAAAAACCTTTTAAAATTTGTCTATAAGATACAAAAACAATGCAAAACTGATTTAGTGACTCAAAAATTTGCAACAAAATAAATAATAAACGAAGGTTGATTTTGTTCTTTAGTCGGACTTAGGTTCGATTTTTCAAAATTCCTGACGCAGCTCCCTGATAAAGCAAAAAGACACCTTGTAAGGTGCTTTTTCAAAACTGGTGCGCGATATTGTGCAATTATCGGACTTGCGACCCCGTCATTACCAATGACGTGCTCTACCACTGAGCTACAGCGGCATGGTTAATTCATCATGCGAAAAGTAACATATCTAATCATTTTATAAAAATCAACACTTTTTTTGTGTTTTTTGCATTTTTTTATTTTTCCTGCTATATAAAGGCTGTGGATAGTTATTTTGATGTTTAAATTAAAACAAAACGGCATATAATAAAAACGCCGATAGTTAATTTTAAGGTCTGAAAATATGAATATTGTGCCCACTGAAAATAAAGATTTACCCGAGTTTTTGCAAAAAGAAGCATCGCCTTCTAACGTAATTCCTTTTGCCAAGACGGAACAAGCCGAACATCATTATTCCCGCAAGCCGCTCTTGATTATAACCGCGGTTTGGTTCGGGCTGTTGTTTTTGTATATTCAGTTTGCTTTGGGATGGGGTGGTCTTACCGCCTTGCTGCCGACGGAATTTGTAACTTTTTTAGCCGGCGCGTTTTTGTCATGGGGAGCTTTGGCAGTGTTTGTGGTTTGGTTGCAACGCTCATTGCTGGCGGTAAATCAGGCCTCACTCGTTGAGCAAAGTCTTAAAAAGGTTTTAAACTCGCAGAATGAAAATATGCTTTCGGAAGTTATTACGCAAGCTTTGCAAAAGCAAATCAAGTTATTAACCGCGGCAACCGCCGAAATGTCGGAACAAACCAAAAAGTTAAAATCCGCGCTTGATGTCAAAGCGAAAGAATTTGCTGAAATTAATGAGGCTCTTAATGCTTTTGCCGGCGGAAACCTTGATAAGTTAAGTGAATCTGCCAACGGATTGGTTGCCGCCTGTCAAAATGTTGCAACAACTGCCGAACAGTCCTCTGAGCGGTTTGCGGCAAGTTCTGAGCAACTTAAAACCAATGCCGCCGCCTTAGCCGATGAGCTTAATCCCTTAATTAATGAAACGGTTTCAACCGCCGAATATCTTAAAAACGCATTACAAGAAGATAAAAGTTTTATTTCAGAGGCCAATGTCGAACTTGAAAATTTTGCTGCCGCCGGTCGCAAACATATAGAGGATATGGCGGCGATTTTTGAAAGTAATGGTAAAAATCTTGAAAAAACCTTTTTGCAGACCGCCGATGGGTGCGAAGAAATTTACAAACGGCTTGACAGCGGTATTTCGCATATTGAAAACAGCTTGAAAACTCATAAAGAGCTGGCGGCGGAACAGTCGGCGCTGCTTGATAAAAATTCGTCATACCTTGACAGCAAGCTTGGCGAATACGGTCGTTTAATAAGTTTGGAAGTTGAGGCGATGATTGCTCGCTCTTCAACTCTTGAAAACAATGTTAAAGCTCAGCTTTCCGCATTAAATGAGGCGCGCGCAGGTATTGACCGTATTTTAGACGGCGCCAATAACAGTTTGGAGCAAAAATCAGATAAAGCGGTTAAAAATATTGCTAAAATTGTTGCCAATCTTGAATCAGAGCTTACCAAGCTTAACGAATTTATTAAAAAGACTGAAAATAAGAACACTGAAATTCAGACAGTCGCTGAAAAAATCACCCATAAAATTGCCGGCATCAGCTCTGATTTGGGCAAAAACGTTGATGACCTTAAATTGCGCGCGGTTGAGGCGATAGATAAATTTAACGAAGTAAGCGGCGAAGTTAATAAAAACACGGCGCAACTTACCGAAAGCGCTAATGTAATTGTGGCTAAAGGTAAAGAAGGAGCCCTGGCTCTTGAAGCGCAGAGCGCTCATATTACTCAAGCCGTAAATACGGTTGAAGAGGTTAAATCGCATATTGCGCAAATCGGCAAAGCGCTGAATGCGACGGCTGAAAATTCCGCCACGGTTTTTGCCGCCTATAAAAATCAGATTGACGATTTTGGCAGTTTGGTAAACAAACAGGTTGAAATGTTAAATGAGAGCCGCGCTCATTCAGAGCAAGAGCTTTCCGCTATCAGACAAAAGTATGAAGACCTGAGTGTTGACAATTTTTTGGAGCGTTCGTCGGGACTGATTCAAAATTTGGAAAATATTTCCATAGATATAAACAAGCTGTTTAATAAAGACGAAGACGAACTTTGGAAAAAGTTTTATGACGGCGATCACGGCGTTTTTGCCCGCTATGTGGTTAAAAATTTAAACCGCAAGCAGATTGTTAAAATTCGCGATGAGTACGAAAAAAACACCGATTTCCGTAAAATTGCCGATAGCTATATCAGCGATTTTGAATCATTGATG
Organism: Pseudomonadota bacterium; assembly: GCA_021617435.1. GTDB lineage: Bacteria > Pseudomonadota > Alphaproteobacteria > RF32 > CAG-239 > CAAFZY01. The sequence goes on along the minus strand of JAJWCP010000022.1, from coordinate 11,602 downwards.
ACCGCGGCGCGCAATGCTGAAAAGCCCGAAATATTGCTTGCGATGCTTTCAAATACCGATGTCGGCAAAATTTACTATGTTATTGCCCGCGCGCTAGACCGAATTAATTAGGCGAGCTTAAATGACCGGAATGTTGCCCAAACAAGTTTTTTTAGCCCCGATGGCCGGAATTACCGATAAGCCGATGCGCCGCATGGTACATGCTAAAAGCGGCGGTGATGTTGCATTAATTTCGGAAATGGTGGCAATTAACGCTATTTCGCGTAAAAATGCAAAAACATACCGCATTGCTGATGTGCGTGATGAGCCGTATCCGGTGATTGTGCAACTTGTGGGCGCCGATGAAGTGCTTTTTGCCGATGCCGCGCAGTTGGCGGCGGAATTGGGGGCAGCCGGAATAGATATAAACATGGGATGTCCGGTGCGTAAAATTATTACCGGTGGCGCCGGTTCGGCGTTAATGAAAAATCCGGAGCAGGCTGCCAAAATTATTAAATCCGTAAAAAATGCCGTGAAATTGCCGGTCAGCGTAAAATTCCGTAAAGGTTGGGACAATAACAGCGTTAATGCAACGGATTTTGCTAAAATGTGCGAGGCGAGCGGCGCTGATTTTATTACCGTGCATGGCAGAACCCGCGCGCAAGGATATTCCGGCACGGCAGATTGGAATATTATTAAAGAAGTTAAGAGCGCGGTAAAAATTCCGGTGGTCGGCAATGGCGATGTAACATCTCCGCAGTCGGCGGCAGAGATGATAAAACAAACCGGCTGCGAAGGAGTAATGATTGGGCGTGCGGCATTGGGCGCGCCATGGCTTACCGGCGAGATTGCAACATATTTAAAAAACGGCTCGTTGCCGCAAAAACAGCCTGCGCAAGAGGTTAAGAATACTTTATTGGAGCATATATCGCTTTTAACCGAATATTATGGCGAAAAATTGGCGTTGGCGCTCTCACGCAAATATGTGTGTTGGTATTCTAAAAACTTTCGCGATGCCAAACGTTTCCGCGAAAATTATATGAAGATAAATGATTATCAAACCGCAGTTGCTGAAATTAACGCCTATTTTGACCAAAACGGGGAGGAAGAGTAATGAAAATTATTGTTGGCGGCGCCGGCAGCGTCGGACGCAGTATTGTTGATTATTTAAGCCGCGGAAACAATGACATTGTGGTGGTTGATATAAATCAAGACCGCCTTAATGAAATTTCGCGCGAGTTTGATATTCAGCCGGTTTTAGGTTCTATTTCGCACCCTGAGGTGCAAGAAAAAATCGGCGCGGAAAAGGCAGATATTTTAATTGCCGCCACCAATAATGACGAGGTTAATATGGTGGCATGTCAGGTTGGTTATTCGTTGTTTAATATTCCTAAAAAAATTGCCCGCATAGATTCGGAATATTTTTTAAGCCCGCTCTGGAACACTCTGTTTAATGAAAAAAATATGCCGGTTGATTTGGCAATTTCTCCCGATACGGAAATAGCCGAAACCATTTTGCGACTGATAAAACTTTCCGGCAGCCGCGAGGTATACCCGTTAGCGGATAAAAAGCTCACTTTAGTCAGTTTTAAGTGCTCGGGAGCTTGCCCGCTGTTTGGTTTTACAATGAATGAAATTTATGAAAACTTTCGTGAGATTAATTTTTTAATTGCGCAGATTGTGCGTGATAACGTAAATTTTTATCCCAAAGCCGATGAAGAATTTAAATCCGGCGATGAAATTTACGTTTTGGCGGCGACAGTTGACATTGAAAGTTTAATGGAAGGATTCGGCGTCGGGCAGAAAAACAATGAAAATATCGTAATTTTCGGCAGCAATGCCATTGCTTATGACATTGCGCAAACGCTTGAAGACGATGATAATATTTTGAGCTGCAAAATTATTACCGCCGATGCCGCCAATGCCCAAAAAATTGCCGGCACGCTTGAAAAAACCGTGGTGATTCAGGGCGAGATGATGAGCGATGTTATTTTGCGCGATGCCGGTATTGATTCTGCCGATATGACTATTGCCGTAACGGCGCAGGATAAAGACAATTTGCTAGCGTCATTACTTGCCAAGCATAACCATATTTGTTCCACCGTGTCGTTGGTAAATTCGCGCGCGTATGATGACTTAATTGACAACATCGGCGATAACATAATTGTTGACCGCTCCACCGTTACCATTTCAAAAATTTTGCAGGATATTCGCAAGGCTAACTTGTATAACGCTTATTCGTTAGGGCGTGGTTTCAGTGAGGTTTGGGAGCTTAAAGTAAATGAAAACAGCCCGCTTGCCGGTCGCCGAATTTCCGATTTTATTTTGCCGGAACGCTGCAAAATCGCCGCGCTGATACAAGGTGAAAAAGTTGTTTTTGCTCCTGCTGCTGAACAGGTTAATGACGGCGATATTGTAATTGCGATGGTATCGCCGACCGGTATTAAAAAAATGGAACAAATCGTCGGGTATTGATAAATTTTAATATGAAAGACTGATTATGAACGAGTTGCAATATAAAATCAGCCGTGAGCTGTCGGAATTTAAAAAATTTAAGCAAAGGTATCGCTTTAAATTTGCCGATTTAAAGGAAATAAACGAAATTTTGTATTGTAAAGGCAAGCCTTTAACCGATAATGAAGGCAAAACCGTTCCGGAATGCGATGAATGGATAAACGTCGGTTATAAAATAAAATCGTCAACTTCTAAAGTTCTTTCAAACCTGTTTCCATATCGGTTTTGGTTTAAGGGGCATGAGCTTTACAGCATTGAGGCGTTTTTTCAGGGGCTGAAATTTCCTGACCCCGATATTCAGCGCTTAATCTTTACATACAGCGGCACCGATGCCTATCACGTGCAAAGAACAAGCGAGTATGATTGGCGAAAAACCGGAATTTTATATTGGCAGGGCGCGCCCGTAAACCGCCACGCTCCGGAATATGCTGATTTAGTTGACGAGCTGTATATTTCCGCTCTTCAAAATCCGCTGTATCGGCAGGCGCTTAAAAATGTGAACAAATATATTTTGCACTCAATCGGCAATCCTGATGAAAATGAAACAGTGTTCACCCGTAGAGAATTTGAAACTCAAATCAACGCGCTGTCAGCGTTTGTAAAACAAATATCGTGATAAAAGCATGGAGGACTAAATGATAAATAAAGCCATAAAATTTGCGGTGGCAGCGCATGCCGGAGCCACTCGCAAAGGCTCAGATGTTCCGTTTATTTTGCACCCGTTGGAAGCGGCGGCGATAGTGGCGCGCTTAAGCAACGACCAAGATTTAATGATTGCGGCAATTTTGCATGATACTATTGAAGACACCGATGTTACTTATGACGATATAAAGCGCGAATTTGGCGCCCGAATTGCCGATTTAGTTAATCATGAGAGCGAGGATAAAACCAAAACTTGGTTAGAACGAAAAACGCACACTATCAACACTCTTAAAAATGAGCCGCTTGAGGTTAAAATTGTGGCTATGGGCGATAAGCTCTCCAATATGCGCTCTATGGCGCATGACTTTGCCGCTTTCGGCAACAAAGTATGGGAAAGATTTAACGTTAAGGATAAAAATCTGCAGGGCTGGTATTATCGCGGTTTGGCGTCTTGCTTTGATGACTTAAAAGATACCGCCGAATATGCTGAATATAACCGCTTGGTTAAAGATGTTTTCGGCTAATCGCGATTGTACCCATTCTCCTCTATTAATACGCCGCTATATAAACTCCCCTCCTCAGGATGGGAATTTTATAGAGTGTTTGCCGCACTTCTGGAGGTGAAAATTGTGCGTAAGTTAAAAAAGGCTTGGAATAAAAACATCCAAGCCTTTTGTCTTTGTTAATTTTTATGCAAAGTATTGTTATTTTCCGGATTCTATACATCCGCTTGCAGTAAGATCTTCTCCGTATAAGCAACAACACATCTTTTTCTCGTTTGTTTCTATTTCCCATTTCCCCGTAATATCTATCAATCCGTAACAATCGCCACTCCTGCCGGCTTTATCTTTTACCGATTTCTTATATATAAGGTAAGGAATTGCTTCATCGGTAATATCCGGTGTGCTTTTATCATAACGACACCACTCAGAACAAGAAATATCTATGGAATCTCTATAAACATCATATAATGAACCTGATAAATTATATATGTCAAATTTATCGCAGCCTACGCAATCGTAGCAATCGACTAAATCATTCCCTATATATACTTTTTCAGATAAGCAAACGGTGTTGTAACGAGTGCTTTCCAAACCATGATCTCCGCATGTTTTAGGGGTGCACAATCCGCATGATTCATTGCCGTTAAATTCAACAAACCATCCCTCTTCACCACCCACGCCACATTGACTTGGGTCTGTTAAACCGGCGGTAAATCCATCAGGACAAGATTTTTCAACGCACATACCACAGAGCGGGTTATCCGGGTCTTGTTTGAAAGAATAACCGGCGGAGCAATCCGTTTCTGAGGTAATAGTATCAGAGTAGCCTGCCGAACAAGGAGATTTGTCGCATTTTTTACACTCTTGTTCACCGGAGTAACCGTTGGTAACAATTTCATAACCTGCTTCACAAGTGGTGACATCGGTTGAGTAGCCGGTCTCGCAGGGTTTTACTTTGCACTTGCCGCAGAGCGGGTTGTCTGGCTCTTGCTCAAATTCATAACCGGCGGAGCAGTTTGCCTCTGAGGTAATGCTCTTAGAATAACCAGCCGAGCAATCTTTTTCAACGCACTTACCGCAGAGCGGGTTGTCTGGCTCTTGCTCAAATTCATAACCGGCGGAGCAATCCGTTTCTGAGGTAATGCTCTTAGAATAACCAGCCGAGCAATCTTTTTCAACGCACTTACCGCACGCGTCATCACCGGAGTAATCCTTGGTAACAAGCTCATAACCTGCTTCACAAGTAGTGGTCTCGGTTGAGTAGCCGGGTTTGCAAGCGAGTTTTTTACAAGTATAACACTTGTCTTCACCTGAGGCGCCGGTTTCCTCAAGAGACCAACCCGCAGATCCTATATCGGCACTGCCGCATTTTGTCAATCTTTTGTCAATTAGGGCTTTAACGAGAATCGCATGACTAATTTCTTGACTATTTTTAAAAAACATTATATCATATAACCATGTTAAAGCGCTTTATACTTGGGAGAATTATCATGAAACGGTTGTTAGCTCTCTTTTTTGCACTTGCAGGAGTGATATATTCATCGTCTACGCTTGCCGCTGTGTGTTTTTTGGCAGATACAGAGTGCCAGGAAGGTAAGTTTGCAGTTGATAAAACCACGCCTTGCCGCGACCAAAACAGCAGTTGGTATCATGAAAGTCAACTTTGCAAAGGCTTAGTTTACGGTAATGTGGTTTGTAATGATGCCACCGGTAACTATTATGAAGAAGGCACCTGTCCTTCCGGATACACTGATTTCAGAACTGTTGATACAACCAAGTACAAATGCGCTGATAATCCTAACGGCTCTTTATTATGTGACAGATGTTGCAAAAATGTTGTTTGCTTAGACAAATACCATGAATGTAAATCTAATTCAGTACCTAAATATCCTTCTGACGTATGCGTTGAGCCCGCTGATGGCACAAAAAAATATACTGAATGCGAATGCCATGATCCGTATAAAGAGACATGTACCGGCACCGGTATAACCAACGGTACCGGCGGTTATTGTGTTGATGACGAGGGTAAAAGATTTTATAAAGACTGTCAGTGTAGCAGCGGTTACACTGAAGTTTCACTTTCTGATATTAAATGCCCAAGTCGTTGTGAATATGATTGCCTCAATTTAGGTACTAAAGTTCAACTCCCTGGCAGCAATTCAAAATACTGTTGGACTGGCGCAGAGTGCAAACCAAAACCGGAACCGCAATGCACTATTTCATACCAGAGCGACTTTGACAACTTCTGGCAAGGGTATGACGCCGCAACCGATTGCACCAACTTAACAGTTGATTGCAATACCTTAGGTTACGATACCGGCTCAGCTGAGACCGGCGTTAAATGTAAAGATGGTTCGGAGCCGTATCGTTGCCCGTTTGATCACGCCATGGTTTATTGTGAGAGCGGCATTGAAGATACCGGCGATACTTGTACTTATACAACCGCCTCAGAATGCGAAACTTATTACTTTGGCTCGCTGTGCAGAGCAGACGGCAACGGATGCTATAACCCGTATGCTTGCGCAACCGGATATGGCAAGACTATAAAAGAGTGTTCCGGTGGCAAAGCGGGCAACTGGTCATTAGGTGGTTATGACGCATTTGGTTGCTCTGAATGTAAATGCACCCGTGTTTGCGATAATGAATATACCGGCTCATTGCCTGATAATGCGGAATGGGTTAGCGGATCATGCGATTCATGTGGTATTACCACCACTGTTCATATAGGTTGGAAGTGCAAAACCGGCTATCAAAAAAATGCTGCCGGTACAGGATGTATTTTGTCAACCTGCCCGACCGGGTACGCTAAAACGGCTGATGACTGTTACAACAAAGGCTCTGCCGGTTGGAGCTTAGATTTAACAGATAAGTATGACAGCACTGATTGCTATAAGTGTACAGCTAAATCTTGTGAAGTCGGCTACTCAACCGATGTCACCACTTGTGAAGCAGGTTATGAAATTGTTACCAACGGTTACTCCGGTGAACAAGAGTGTAAAAAATGCGACAAATCTCCTTGTTCGGCAGGCTACTCTGATACTATTACCTCAGAAACGGATTGCTCCGCCGGTTATTCTTTCAAACAAGACCCGGATAACCCGCTCTGTGGTATGTGCGTTGAAAAATCTTGTCCTGATGGATCTTCTAAGGATATTAAGAGTGTTGCTGATTGCGGCAACGGCTCAGTAGGTGCCGCGGGCTGGATTTTCTCTTCATCTAACGGTTGTGGTAAGTGTACCGAAAGACCTTGTTCCGGTAACGTTCATCACACTTCCATAGATAAATGCGGTATTGGTGGCGCAGAGGGGTGGAATTTCTCAGCTTGCTATTACGGCGACCATATTCTTGGTACTTGTACCGCTAAAACTTGTAAAGACCATCATATGCAAGATGTAAGAACAGATATTGGACTTTTATGTAAAGCGAAACAAGTCTATCTTGGTAATACAAAGACTGACTGCTATGACTGCGTGGCTTGTGAAGACGCAGGTTTAAGCGGCGCTATATTCACCAGAATAAATGACTGTAGCGCGATATGCCCTCTTACCGGTTATTCGTCCACTACCATGATTTATAATAGCGCTAGGACTGCTATATTGCATGATGCAGAAGGTAGATATGGCGTCTGCTATGCATGGAATGCCGTCTCGTGTTCTAGTAGTAGTCACTTTGGCGACTGTTACTGCAAATACGGCACCAGTGTATCGTCTTGTAACTAAAAAATTTCTTACTAAAAAAACTCCGAAATTTTTCGGAGTTTTTTATATAATTACTATTTTTTCACAAATTAGGAATGTGCTTTTGCGCGTTTTGACGGCGTAGCTTTAAGCGGGTAAGTTTATCGCTGACAACTGATGTGTCGCGTCCTGATTTTGCCAAACGGTCATACATGCGTTCAATTTCTTTTTCAAGATACGCGGTTTCAATTTCGGCTGCCAAAACCTGACGCTCTTCCAAAGTGCCGGAAGTGTGTATTTGCTGAATTTCCGCCCAAATATCCTCAAGCAAAACTTTTTTATTTTCTTTACGTTTAATAAAATAAGGCAGTTCATAAACCAGTTGCCGCGCGTTGGCATAAGCCTCGCGCCCGTCATCGCATTTGTTATAACGCAGTTTTAAGAGCCGGAACGCAATTTCAAGCTCTTGACTGTTATCCACCACAATAAACGGCACCGGATCTGAAAAACCCTCCGCGCTTAATGACTTTAAAAATTCCAGCAAGTGGTGGAAAAATCCGTTAATGTTATAAAATATAAACGGTTTCATGGCAAGCAAACCGTCTTGCATGGCAACACAGTCATATGCAAGCTCATCTAAGGTGCCAACGCCGCCGGGAGCAAACACCACAAAATCAGCGCCAAGCAACTTTTGTTTGCGCTCTTCTAAGGTTTGCGCCAAAATTACTTCAGTTTTGGCAATTAAATCATCATCAGAAGGATACAGTTTAAAATATTCTTTGGTGGTAATGCCCTGAATCGGTGTTTCTTCAGCCGCGCATTGCTTTTTGTTCCAACCGTCAAGCACGCCGCGGGCAACTGCTCCCATTATGCCGCAGTTTGAAAGCCCGAAATCAAGCCTGAAATCCATTTTTACAATTTGGCGCCCCAAGTTATAAGCTTCTTCTTTGTAAATTTGGTCATTGCCTGAGCGCGAACCTCCGGCAACAAAAACTCTGATGCCCTCTTTTTTGTTTTCTTCAATAAATGAGCTTAACATATGTTCCTGATTCTTGCACACATCAGTCATTATTAAATCTCCTCAAAATCGCCTTTGGCTTGATTAGCGTAAAATTCAGCGCAAAATTCTGATAATGTGTCAGTAGCAATCGCGTTGCGCAAACCTTGCATAAGGCGCTGATAATATCTGATATTATGCCATGTCAAGAGCATCACGGCAAGTATTTCATTGCATTTTTGCAAATGATGAATATAAGCGCGGTTGAAATTGCGGCAGAGCGGGCAGTCGCAATCAGCTTCTAACGGGCGGTTATCTTCACGATGTCGCGCGTTTTTAATATTAACCGGCCCGTATTTGGTAAATGCTTGCGCCGTGCGCCCCGAGCGGGTTGGCATAACGCAGTCAAACATATCAACTCCGCGCAAAACCGCGCCGACAATATCGTCCGGACGCCCCACGCCCATTAAGTAACGAGGCTTGTCCGAAGGCAATGAAACCGGCGCGTAATCAAGCACCTCAAACATTTTTTCTTGCCCTTCTCCAACTGCCAAACCGCCGATGGCATAACCGTCAAACCCTATTTCAGTGAGCTTTTGCGCCGATTCATCGCGCAAATCTTTAAAAACACTGCCTTGTTGGATACCGAAAATTCCGTATCCGTCGCGGTCAATAAAAGCGTCGCGACTGCGCTTTGCCCACCGCATAGACATCTGCATAGATTTTTTGGCTTGCTCATAAGTGGCCGGAAACGGAGTGCACTCATCTAAACACATGGTAATGTTTGAATCCAGTTTGTGCTGAATTTTCATTGATTCTTCAGGGCTTAAAAAGAACTTTTTACCATCAACGTGCGAGCGGAAAGTAACACCGTCTTCCGTCAGTTTGCGCAATCCGGTTAAGCTCATAACTTGAAACCCGCCTGAATCGGTCAATATCGGCTTATCCCAATGCATAAATTTGTGCATTCCGCCCATTTTTTCAACCAAATCAGCCCCCGGTCGCAGCATTAAGTGATAGGTGTTATTGAGCAAAATTTCTGCTCCGGTTGCCGCAACCGATTCCGGCATCATGGCTTTTACTGTTCCGCAGGTGCCCACAGGCATAAACGCCGGAGTGTTGACAACGCCGTGTTTAGTGTAAAGTTTACCTAAACGGGTTTTGCCGTTTGTTTTCAAAATTTCAAATTTAAGAGCCATGATTATATTTATCTTTCATTATTTGAGGTTACGTTATATATTTTGCTTCCGGTCGGAATTTCCGCGCCGATACCTTTTTTTAAGTATTGCTTTTTTATAAAACCCATTTCGCCGTTGTCAAGCATAACTCTGAACCATTCTTCATCAGGCGAGTATCCGGTAACTCTGACTGTTTGCCCGCGTTTGCCGGTGGTTAAAACGTCAAATTCTTCTGACGGACCATACATAATATCCGCGCTGCTTTTAAGATGAAAAAGCTGTTTTGTGTCGGAAGTGTCAACCGGAATATTAAATATTTTTGAAACCACCACATCGTCTACCGTCTTGGCGCCGGTGTTAAATTTAACCTGCCGATAATAAGCAATTTTATCATCTTCAGTATATTTTTCGGGCACAAGTTGCAACAACAGCGGCGCGACGGCGATAACCGCGGCTAAAATAGCGCCCGTGCCAACTGCCAGCGGAATTTTGAGCTGAATTTTTTTAAGTTCCTGATAATTCCATTGCGGAATAGCCGTATTTACCGGCGGCAACAACTCAATAAACGGCAACAGCAAGGCCTTTTGCTCTGCTGTGGCGTATTCAAGCGCCTGCAGGGCTGAAAGTTTGGCTTTGTCGGTTTTGCCGATGTCATAATAAACCGCCGCATTGTGTATAAGCATTTTAAAATTATCGGCGGTGTTTTGCCCGATGTTGTAAAAATTGTTTTTAAGCGCTTTAACAGTAAGCTTTGCGCCTGTTAGCGACCACCAACCTTTAAGCCAATTATGACGGGTTACATTGCTGATAAACTTCTGCGCGTCCTTAAATGTTCCGATAAGTTTTTCTTCTTTAATTTCAGGGAGTTTATTCCAAACAATTTTTTGCAAATTAAACACTCGCAGAAACGGATTTTCATCGCCGTTGGCGGCTTTGTATAATTTAAGACTTTTCATGTCCGGAAAAGTTGCCGCGTCATAAGCAAGTGCCAGTAAATTATAAAGTGTGCGAGTTTTAACATCTTTTAAAATTTCATAAGCGATTGAAATTTTTTGAAATTCTTCCAATGCGTTTTCCGCCTTGTTATGGTCAGGATGCCAAAACTTAGCTTTTTCACGATAATTGATTTTTAAAATCTTTTCATCGGTGTTGTAATCGGCGTTTAAGCAACGGTAATAGCCCAAAGGGTCAAAAATCATGATTGTTCCTCCAAAAACCGGCGAGCAACGGCAACGGAATCTTCGGCGCCCTCGCATTTTGCATAGCGGTTCAGTAACAATGCTTTGTTAATAACCGAATCTCTGATACGGGCATCTTGCCGAATTATTCCAAGCAAATTTAAATCAACTTTAATATATTCTTTGCTTGCTTTCAATAGCGTTTTGTACGTTTGCCGCCCTTCCTCATACGATAATGCCCGATTTATAACAATGTTAAATTTAGCGCGCGGAGCAATGGCCTGCAATTCCTCAATTTTTTTAAATGCGGCTATGGAAGAGGAAGAGCAAGCGTTTACGATGATGATTATATTTTTGCAAATATTGAAAAACGGATTAAGTTGTTTACACCCGTCATCGGAACAATCAATAAAAACATAATCGTAATATTGCGCTAAGTGCGCTAAATCACCGGCTAAAATTTGCGCTCTGCCGACCGGCGCCGTGGTTAAAGCGTCTTCGCCCGAAGGGGATGAAATGACATCAAATTTACCGCGCTCAAAATGAAAGACTGCGTTGTTAAGCGTGATTTTTCCGCTGATTAATGAGCTATAAGGAGTACTTATTTCCAAATTGTTTTGATATGATATATTTTCAAGCCCGCAATCAGCGTCAAAGTAAAGCACATTTTTTTTCATTAAGCTTAACGCGTGGCATAAAGCGGTAGCAAACCATGTTTTGCCGATTCCGGTTGTGCCGGAGCACACCGCTGAAACGCAACTTTTATTATAAATTTCTTTAGGCGCCTTCAGCGCTGAAGCCTTTAGTTTGTTTTCCATTTTGCCGATATTCCTTATGTGGCTTAAAGTTTGGCAAAATTTTCAGAAAATTTCAACTGGTTAAAATCTTTTTAACACAATTTGTTTATATTTTTTACTTAAATGGAGTATTGTAA
>JAJWCP010000021.1 GCA_021617435.1 Pseudomonadota bacterium | reverse complement strand
TATGTATACTGACGAATTGGTACAAACCGCTCTGAAAAAAAACAAAAAATATTCGCGCTTGCGCCTTTATACCGAAATGCCGCGGCAATTTTTGATTTACTACTTTATGCGCCGCTACTTTTTATACGGAACTTGCGGTTTTTATATGGCAACTTCATATGCGTATTTTCGTTTTTTGAAAATCGCAAAGTGGTTTGAATGGCAAGCTCTGCATAAAAAATAATCATTTAATTAAAACTATTCCGGCAACAAGCAGGCAAATTCCGAGCCAGCTTGTCCATGTTGCCAAATCATGAAAATACATAACTCCGACCGCAAAAGTGCCGATTGCGCCAAGCGCCGTCCAGATAGGATACGCCACCAACATCGGCAAATCTTTTTGCGATAAATAAAAAAAGATGATACTTAGCGCCACGGCAAGCAATGAGCCGGCAATCCACCAATCACGATACGCACTGCCCTGCGCAAGCTTAAACCCGAACGGCCACAGAGTTTCAAAAATTCCGGCTAATATCAAATAAAATACAGACATCTTTATTCTCCTGATTATCAAATAAGCCCTGATTGTTAAAATTAAACAACGAGCAATAAAAAAACCTCTCTGCCGATTTTAGCTGAGAGGTTTTTGTTTTTTTTGCGCTATGTTACGGCAGCAACGGCGACCATGCCGGATCGGAGCCGTCAGCCGGAGTTACCACCATACGTTCATTATAGCCGGTTAAGTCTATGGTATAAAGGTGTACCGGCGAGTTTTTGGCGGAAGTGCCTCTGTCTTGGCGGAAATACATCAACACACGGCCATTCGGCGACCAAGTTGGTCCTTCAACCAAATATCCGCTTGCAAGCAGACGTTCACCGCTTCCGTCAGGGTGCATAACCCCGATATAAAACTGTCCGCCGGCCATTTTGGTAAAGGCGATATAATCACCGCGCGGCGACCATACCGGAGTTGCATAACGACCGTTACCAAAGCTGATACGATGCGGGTTGGAGCCATCAGCGTCCATAATATACAGTTGCTGATTGCCGCCGCGGTCAGAGTTGAACACAATCTGTTTGCCGTCAGGCGAATAACTCGGCGAAGTATCAATGGCCGGATGCTTGGTAAGCTGTTTGCTGGTTTTGCGTTTTAAGTCCATTTCATAAATTTCGGTATTGCCGTTAGCGGCTAATGAGAGCAATACTTTTGAACTGTCCGGTGAAAATACCGGAGCAAACGTCATGCCGGGGAAGTGTCCCAACAGCTCTTGTTTGCCGCTTTCAATGTCCATAATATAAACTTTAGGCGCTGTTCCCGAAAATGACAAATATGTAACTTTTTGCATATTAGGCGAAAAGCGCGGAGTTAACGCCATGGTGGCGCCGGAAGTTAAAAAGCGATGATTTTCACCGTCTTGATCCATAATCGCCAAGCGTTTTACGCGGCGGGTTGCGGGACCGCTCTCTGAAACATAAACAATTCGGGTGTCAAAGTAGCCTTTTTCGCCGGTCAAACGTTCATAAATAGCATCTGAAATAATATGGGCAATACGGCGCCAGTTGTCTTTGGTGGTGGTATACGACTGCCCTTGCAATTGCTCGCCGGACATAACGTCCCATAAACGAAACTCAACTTTGAGCTTGCCGTCAGAAGTTTCTTGCACGGCGCTTTGCACCAAAGCATGAGCCTTAATAGCGCGCCAATCAACAAAATTAGGTCGCTGATTGATTGAGGTTAAATCTTCAATATAACTGCCGTCATCAATAATACGAAACAAACCGCTGCGGTCTAAGTCGGCGGTTACCACATTGCGAATCCGGTTGGCATACATACCGATTCCGAACAAGCCTAAAGAATTACCGTCATTAATCATACGCGGAAAAGCTATCGGCATCGCCTCACGCATTGCTCCGGTTACATCAATTTCAAGTTCGGCATGCGCCGGAAAAGCAAGCAAGCAAAGCAATCCGGCAAGTAAATTTTTTATCTTCATCATTAATACCTTCTGCTGAATTTTTGATTTTAAAGCATATTATACGTATATTGTTAAAATTCAATTAGCAAATGTGTTGTTTTTTTGTTGCAACAAATTACAGTTTTGCTATATATAAGTATAGATAACTTTGTTTGAAAGGGTAATTATGACCGAACAACTGCCTGTAAATGTAATGAAAAAAGCCGTTAAGGGCTTGGGCTATATTTCACACCCGTTAAGGCTTAGAATTTTGGAATTTTTGGACGTGAACGGCTCGTCTTCGGTTTCTGCCATTACCAAAGGTATAAACGGCGAGCAGATATTTGTGTCGCAAAGCTTAAAAAAATTGCGCGAATCCGGCATGGTTAAAACCGAACGACACGGAATTTTCATTTATTACTCCATTCAAGAAGAATATCCGGCAAGCCTGTTTGTGTGCCTGCGCAAATTATTCGGCTATATGACCAACGATTTTCATTATTTGGCAGACGGGTTTAAGGCGATGTTGCCTAAAGATTACACCACCATGGCGGCAAATCAGATTAAACTGTTTGCCAACTACGATAAAATGCGAATTTTAGAATTTTTGGAGCTCAACGGCGAACAAAATGTTTCTGAAATTATGCAGGGTATCGGCTGCAATCAGCTTAAAACGTCACAATACTTAAAGCGCCTGCGTGATGACGGCTTTGTTTCTTGTTACCGCAACGGCAAATTTGTAATTTACAACATCACTAAAGGTGTGCACAAAACCGCTGTGCAATGTATTCATCATCGTTACGATAAATTAAGCGATAAAACGGAGTTTTAACCCCTCGCCTACAACTTATACACAGTGCAGGCTCGTAAATATTGCAAAAAAACGCGGAGTAAAACCTTCTTAAATTTAACAATTTGAGGAGGTTTTATTATGAAATCAGATTTTAGCCGCATTTTACACCACACATCGTCATTGTCGGACTTGACCCGACAATCCAGGTGGAACAAATTTGCTACTTGGTTTGACCTGGACCATCGGGTCAAGCCCGATGGTGACGGCTTGTGTGCAGGGCGGTCTATGGTGGAAATGCTTGGGGTTTTAGCGATAATAGGAGTTTTAAGCGTCGGGGCTATTGCCGGTTACTCCAAAGCAATGATGAAGTACAAGCTTAACAAACAGGCGCAAGGCTTTAGCTTTTTATTGAATGAAGCGATTAAAATAAAAGAAGAAATGTGGAGCCGCTTGCTTAAACACCGTGAAAGCTTATCTGCTGAACTGGTTGGCATTTTGACTAAAACCAACTCTGTTCCCGACGGTTTTACTTATGATTTAAGCAAAAGCAGCGTTTATGACACTTTTAAAAATCCCATTCAATTTTATTGCTATGCCACCGACACTTATGCTGAATATATGCTCGCATACAACATGACTAAATCAAGCTATTCAGTGGAAATTTGCCGCAATATGGTACTCGCCGCTAAAGAAAACACCGCTGATTTATATTTTTTGCAAATGCGTTCGGTACAAGAAGCAATATCCGCAAACTATTTATATGGTGATAGAAAATGTAATTCGTCACATTGCTTGCGCAGCGCCGGTATTAAAGAAATTGATGATTTTTGCTCATCATGCGCCAATAACAGCAACTGCACATTGTTCGTTTATTTAGACCACATTAATTTTTAACAAAAAAAATCTCTCAGCTTCCGATGAGAGATTTTTTTATAAGTTCAGAAACAATTATTTCTTTTTAGCCGGTTTGCGACCTGCTTTTTTAGCCGCAGTTTTTTTAGCCGGTTTGTTTTCAGCTTTCGGTTCTTTTTCAACCACTTTAATTTCAACAAATTTAACTAATTTGATATCTGAAAAATAAGCAAAATAAGTTGCGGTAAACAAAGCAACCCAAAATACAATCCAGAACACGCAAATGTATACCGGAATATAAGCTTCATAGTAGCTTTGATACCAGTCAACGTTAGTAGCGGTAGCAAAAAGATGTCCGTCAACTTTTCCGGGGATATTGCCGAAAATAATACTGAAATATTTAATAAAGCCTAATGCCGCCAAATAAATTGAAAGCTTAGGAAATCTTTTCCAAAAAGCGTTAAGCCATGCAAAAGAATCTCTAAACGCCAAAACAATAACGGCTAATAAGACCACGGTAATAAAACCCAAATCCCAAAGCCATGCGCTGTTACCGGCAAAATAAGCAATTATGTATGATACAAAAAAGTAAAAGCCACCTAACAACAGTGCCTCTCTAATAAATGGTTTCATCGTTCCTCCTTTAAATCTGATTACCCATTACGTTTTTCATATGCTAAAACTTTTAAATAAGCGTTAAAGCTATGCTCAGCATTTTATTTACACGAACGATTAAAACATTTATTTTTAATTTTGTAAAGTTAATTGCCGGTTTTGCACAGCTCTAACTCCTGCCTTAACTTATTAATCCGTCCTATCCATTCCCATGTGTTCGGAAACTCATCGTAACTTGCTTTTTCAAGCTCCGCGGCAACTTTGGCGCCCGCCGCCGGATAAACCGGACAGTTGTTATAACTCACCGCTGCGCATGAGGTTAAGCAAATCAGCGCGGCCGGCATTAGGCTTAACCCAAATTTTTGCCTTTTCTTTTTCAACATATTTTATCACCTCCACTTGTTTTATTACCTCTTTGCCCTGTTCTTTTATGATTTTGACCTCGCTATGCGAACGCCCCAACATATAACAGGCGGCGCAAAGGGCGGCAATCAAGAACATACTTACCGCCCATTTATTAAGTTCCGTCATTACATCAGCCCCAACAACGCCGTCGGCGCGCACACCGCAACCACCGCCAGCACCAACAGCGCCAACACGCACAACTTAAACACCTGATTACGGCTCAGCTTGTGAATAATCGCTTTGTGAACCTCATATTTACAACTGTGCTTTTTACGTTTTATCATATTTCAAACCTCCCCGTTTCAATGGTTTTGGCAATACGCTCCGCCCGTTTGCCGACATCGCGCGCGTATTTTGAGTTTAAGCACTCTTTGGCAGCGCCGCGATAATTGCCGATTTCTAAATCGTAAAGCATTTTTTTGAACCGCAACAAACCTTTAATACCCAAATTAAAAGCCATATCAAAAAGCGCGTACTTGCGTTCGGCGTCTAACATATTCCAACATTTAAGATTATTGCGGCAATCCGCCAACACACGGCGAATATCGTTGTGCAGCAAATATTCCGCCATTTCCATGGTTATGCCTTTGCTCCAGTCGCCAACCACTTTCTTTTCTGCCGCGGTTAAAGGATTGGTAATTAAATTGCGCCCCACGCCGATGGTTAAATACCCCATCGGGCAGCGATAAGGTTTTAAGTTTAACCCCTCGTGCATAATGAGGCGCTCAACAATTTCTTTCGTGCTTATCATGGCTTGCTCCGCTTAGTTTTTTCTTTGTAAAGCAGGTCAACTTTTACTTTAATTTCGGCAAGTAATCCGTTGTTTTTGTTCAAACAATCGGCGATTGTATCGTGTTTATGCTCAATAGCGTCAATCCGCTTGCCGTGGCTTGCAAGGCGCTCTTCCTGCCTTGCTTTCCACTCGCCGAGCTTTACGATTAATGCCAGAAACCCCAAAATTGACGAGCAACCGCTGACCGCACCGACCAAATTTATAAATTCCATATTATTTTCTCCTATAAAACACAATGCCGCGCAATATTCATTAGCGCGGCATTGTGTGATGATTAATTTGTTACTGCAAAAGAATTGCCGGAATCACAAACCCGCTTTCCGGCACGGCTTTGGCGTAAATACGCACATAACCGTTACCGGCGCTTGCCACCGGCGCAAAGTTTCCGCTCTCGCACTGCTCCAAGCCGAAATTGACGCTCGGAACATGCTCCGCCAAAGCGTCCGCAAGCGCAATATCCGCCCTAAACGGATAATCAGAATATGTTTCATCGGCAACGAATAATTCGGTCGTCACCACAACATTTTCTTCTTTTATCACCGGCGATGAATCTAAAATATCCTGCTTAATTTTAGCATATAAGCTTTCCAAATCAGCCGTATACTTATCATACGCCGCCTGCAAAGCGTTTAGCGCCGTGTTCATCTGCTCAATGACCGCATTAACGTCAAGCTCGGAAATTTCCGCCGTGTTGTTGGCAACCTGCAAATAAAGACAAAGCTTTACCGCCGGCGGCTGCACCGTGTCGCTTGCGCCGTAAATATCACTTGATTTTGAAGCGTCAAACATCGTGGTACATTGCGCGCCGCTGCTTGAACCGTCTTTAGAGTTGGTGTGATAAAAATCGCCTTTTTCAGAGTTGTAAAACGCACCGGACGGCTCACCCATGCGGTACGGGCGCAAACTGCCGGTAATATTCGGCAATCCGGCTTTTTCCTCTTTGGCAAGCTCGGTTAAATCGGCAATGCTTGAAATAAATTTGCTGATTTTCGGCAACCGCACATGACCGTTTAAGCTGTCAATGTAAAAGCTTGCGCACTGTCCGTATGTTTCAAGCTTTTTGGCATATTCTTCCGCGGTTACGGTTTGCAAAGTTCCGAGTTTTGACATGGTATTGATTTTATTCCAAAACTGCGGGTACAGGCTTTTGCAATTGGTGATGGTTTCACCGGTCCAAAGCGGATAAGCCCCGACCGGTGCCGTGCCTGAAAAACTGTAATAAACGTCTAACATTTCACGCGTCGGCTTGTTTTTTAAATCGGCTATCGCCTTACGTATATCGTTTAAGTCGGCGTTAATGCCGCCCGCAAACGATTTAACCGCCTCAAAATTGGCGTTTACCTCTGATGCCACGGCTTTTTTGCCGCCCTCAAACTCATACGGATACACTAAATTGGTATCTGTCATTTTATTTTCTCCTCCATAAAATGATTGTTAAAACAAATTATTAAGCTGTCCGCCGAGAACTGAGCCGATTTGTCCGCCGGCCGGACCGCCGAAATAATATCCGGCGCCGGCACCAAGCAAATTGCCCCAATTCGTGTTTGATGAATTTCCGCCCATTGGGCTGCCAAGAGTTCTTGCCAAACTGCTTATACCGCTGCTGTTAAACTCGTTAGCATTTTGAGCATTGCGTAATGCCTGCTGATATAAATTGCCGCTCAGATTGCCGATACCCATCATATTTGAATACGGAACCTGATAATAGCCGAACAAATTATTGAGCATATTGGCGTTGCGTGTATTTTCATTTGCCATAGCGTCGGTTTCAAGATCGGCAAGTTTACCAGCAAACTGACCGCTCATTTGATTAATGCTTGAACCGCGTGTTAAACCGCGGCTTGCGAGCGGATTAATCAAATTATTTTCAAAGCTTTGGTTTGCCAACCGATTGCGTTGCGCGGTTTGTGCCTTAAAAATATTACTGTTATACGTCGGGTTTACCAACTGCTCCATATACTGCGGAATATACTTTCCGGTCATATTTATCAATTTGGTTTCAAAATCTGACGGATTATAAGTTGTTCCGTATTTATCGGTTGTGGCAGAACCGTATAAATTTCCGCTTGAAAATGTTTGCGGTTTTGCCTTTATTTTACTAGACATTTTTGTTTCTCCTTTACTGTTGATTTTCTTAAAAGTTGATTTTTGCGGCTATACCATTTGAACCCTGCCCGCTTTAACGCGATTACCGCGTTAAGATGTCGGGTATGGGCATACAGCTCATCAAACATTGCCGCAATTTGGCGAATGGCTTCCACCGCCTCTTTATGATGTTTGCGAACCATATATCCTCCCAAATAATTTTTGTTATCGTCTTTACCCTGATAAACAAAGGCCGAGCCGATATATCCTTGCTGATAGACATTAAAAAAACGGCTGTTGGCAAGTATGCCCTCAAAGCCGTTTTCATCATCTAAGTTTTGCCGGTTAAGCTCAAAAAGCTCACGGGCTTTATCCTTTTCAAAGAACGGACTGTCCTTTTCAATTAACACTACCACGGTTACTCCTCCTTATTTGATGATTTTTACTTCTACCGGCGTTGTATCTACTTCTTCCATTTGCTTTTTTTCATTATACAATCCGGCAAGTTTACCTTTAAGCTCTTCCGCTTTAAGCGCCAAGCTTACGTTTTCTTGCGAGATTGCCATGTCTTGCAAACGGGTCAAAGTATCAAAGCTTTCAGCCGGCTGGTACGAAACCTTGCCGGCCGCTGTTTTTTTCTTCATACATGCCTCCTTATTAAAATGTTATCCCAAGCTTTTGGTCTTGGCGCGAACTCGCTTAAATTCAATACGCTTAATGGCAAATTCCTGGGTCGGTTCTTTGGTGAAAATTTTTATTTGCAATTGCTTAAACGGCAGAACTCCGTCTAAGTTAAACATTGCGGTATTTTTATCTGAACTTACCCAAATTCCGCCATTGGCATCATCAGCATCAAGCGCCCACTTGCCGCCGTTTTTATCGGTTGCCGATTTTGCCCATATCAAATACCCTTTAAGCGTTTTTACGATGTGTTTAATACGGCTTTTTTCAGGCTTGTCGTCATATATAAACTCAATGTAAAAATTGTTTTCAGAGTTATAATCAAAGGTCAAAATCATCGGCATTTTCGGAATTTTGATATTGCTGTCGCTGCGTAAATTGATAACGTTCATTTTATATTCGGACGGAATAAAAGCGCCGTCAAAAGTTGTTCCGACATACTCTTTCAGCACTTTGCTTCCGGCGGCGGAATATAACGCATTTTTAACAAGCGCCAACGCCCTGATATTATCTTGAGCTTTGCGCTCGCTCCACTCTCCGGTCAAATAATCGTAAATCAAAATCGCATTGCGATGTTCATACGGTAATTTCAGCCAGATTTCGCTTTTGTTACCATGAATATAACTTATCATCTCGGTCTGATTGATTTTACGCTCATCTATTGACTGAAAATAAGAAATGACGTTATTGGCAAGTCCTTCGCTCGGACGAGTTTGCCCGCTGTCAAGCAGATAATACGCAAACACGTTTTTGGCTTTGTCGTCATAATAAAACAGCTTGTTATCAAATTTGATAACTGATTTAAATGACGCGCAACCGCCGCCCGACGCTCCGCCGCGTTCAAAATCAGCCGCATTTCCGGGGTTGCCGCGAAAATAAACCGAATAGTCAGCAGTAAAAGCTATCAGTTTGTTGTTATAATAAACAACAGCAGTTACATCGCGGTCAAATTCCTGATACGCCGGTCCGGTAATAATATCCGGATTGCTTGAACTCCAATCAAAGATATTATTCTGCGCCGACCAATGCACCCGATTTTTGCAAAAAGTTACCAATCTGCCGTCTTGCGCCTCAAGCCCGAGCCCGCGAATTTCACGCCCTTCGGCATCGGTGGCGCCAAGCCGTTTAATCCTATCCGATTCCACTGCCTGCGCCATACAAATCGCAACATAATCGTCTACGCCGTTAGTAAACACAAACCAATCATTATACCCTTGAGCAATCGTTATACCGTTGCAATTATCGCCAACTGCCAAACTGCTATCAAGCAAACTGAGTTCAGCATTATCATCAAGCAAATACAAATAGCCTTTTTCATCATCGGTAGCATAAATAAACCAATAAGAAGTGCCGTTTTGCATGCTTTCAAACTGCCCGACAACCCTTTTGCCGACATCTTTAATTGCCTTATTGCCTTTGGCGGTAAAGAGCGCAATATTACGACTGTTTTCAGTGTTTTTAAGCTCAACATTACTGCACTTTGTCGCAGATACGGTTCCGCTTGAAGTTACATCAACAACCGGATTGCAATAACGAATGCCGCGAAAATTTTCAATAAACAATGTTTGCATAACAGCCTCCGTTAAACTACAAAGCGGCGTTCGCGCTTGACCCCGATTATCGCAAGCAAAGCGCCATATGCTTCCATAAATTCTTTTTGATACGGTTGATAATTTTCATCGCTCTTATCTGCAATCAGATATTCCATTACTTTAGTATTAAGGCAATGCAAATAAGCATCTTCAATGCTTTTATCTTCCGGCAAATTTAATACATCATCCATATCTTCAAGATTGGCTTTAAGCGTGCCGTCCTGCGACTTGGCCTTAAAATTGGTAATGTATCTTACCAACATGGTGCAATCTTGTTCGGCCTTGGGATAAAAATGGATTTCCGCTCCTTCATCGCCAAACTCGCACCAATAGCAAATCGGGCTGCCTTTTTCTTCAGAGGATAAAAAATCAGCGTCGGTAGGCTTAATTTCTTCCAGATAGCAACCTTTACCCTCAACCCAGACATTGAGTATATTGCCTTTAGGCGCCAACATGGCGTTTTGTCCTTTATTGACCTTTACCGCCTCTTTTTTGATTTTAAACGGAAAATCATCAAGCCCCCATATAAACGAATGAGCTTGTGCAACCGCTAACTTAATGGCTTTTTGCACCTCGGCAAATGATGTCGGGTCAGGGTCAACCACCGACCAACGTAAATTTGAAATATCGCGGATTATATCAAAATATGTTTTCATTTTGCTTTCTCCTTGCCTAAGCGTTCAAAGGTAAAGCCGTTTTCGCTGATTTTTTTGCACCCTTTCAGAGCTTTCTTCTTGCTTTCCGCGCTTAACATTTCAGCGACCATGCGTCCGCTGTACAAACTGCTTCCGCATCCGGTTTTAGCCACTTTCCAAACAATCTCAGAAGTTAAATATTGTTTTTGTAACGCAGATTTTGCCGTATCATCTGTGCCAAGAATTTTATTTTCAAGTTCAGTCATAAGTTTTTCCTTTCAAGATTAAAAGGGCGCAACCTGAGTTGCGCCCCGCATTTACATTATAAAAACTATTTTCCGGTCTCGCTTTGAGTTTCAGATGAACCGGCTGTGCTTGCCGCAATAATACTGTCGGCAGCGCTGACGTCAACCGTCATACCTGCCAAAGCTTTAGGCAAAACAACCTTTTTACCGTAAACATACAAGCCGCGAATATTATCGCCGAAAAACTTGTCGTCACGAATGCTTTCAACTTTGCAAACATTGCCGACATATGCGATTGCATCGTTAATACCGGCCATAATATTTACTTTGTTTGCAGTTGTAGGCAAGTTGGTTGAAACCAAAACATCAAGTCCGGCGATGGTGCCGATTGAACCTTCGCGCAAGACTCTGTCGCCGGCCTGAGTTGAATGAATAAAATCAGGCGATTGCAACAAAATTGCCTCAACATCAGGGTTGATAATAACATAAGGCATAGCATCACCGCCGGCCTGATTGTTTTTAAACACCTGATCGTTTTTGGCTTGAATGGCATTGTTATTCTTTAAGGTTTTAGAGAGCCATACCAAACATTTGTACGCATTGCTTGGAGTTAAAGTGATGTTGCTTAATTTATTGGCTTCCGGAATTTCGGAAAAGGCCGACAAAATAAAGGTATCCTTGGTTAAGTCAATTGCAGTTTTGGCTCTTGCCTCAAATTTTTGCTGCAAGTCTTTGATGTTTGACTGTTCTCTGGTAATATCTGAGATAAAAATACCAAAGGCTTTGGACTGATCAAGCTTTAATTGCTGCGAGGTGGCATCAACGCGCTGATAAGTTACGCCTCCGTCATTTACATCTTCGGAATAATCAGTGATGGTAACATCGCCGAGCTGGCCGATATTTACGGTATCTCCAAAACTTAAATCATCATTTTCATGAACCAGAGTTACAACTTTCATTCCGACGCCGGATTTATCCAAAGTTTTGTTTAAGTTCATACCCCAAACTTCAGGGATAATTGCAGCGCCTTGTCTGTTTAAATTAGTTGCATTAGTAGACATATTTTTTCTCCTGTTAAAAAATTAAATTATTTAGTTAGCATACGTGGAAGCTTGCCTTGTTTTTCAAGCAAAACCTGCTCCACAATTAAGTCATATTTTTCGGCTTCCTCTTCAGGACTTAACGCGTAATATTCCTTTTTAGTCAGCCATTTCTTGGTTTTGACACGAGCATTGTTATTAAGCGGCGTTTGCAAGCCATCCTGCGCCGCAGAATTTTGGTGCTTAATGTCATTATCGGCTTGATATTTTTTTACGGCTTCGGCGGCAACGGCATCGGTCAGCTCTTTAAGCGCGAACAAATCAACCTTTCCGTCGGTTGCGTCCATCGCTTGTGTAATAAGCTCTTCTTTTAAGGGCGAATCTACCCATTGCGCGTTACTGTTCCGAAACTCGCTGATTTTGCGATTATAACGGATATCTTTTTCTTCTGCGCGAACAGCATCGTATTCTCCTTGGCGGGAGTTTTTATACAATGCCGCGTCTTCGGAAGCCAAAGCCACCACCTCAGGTGAAAAAAAGCGGCGCAAATTGGCAAAATCCGCCTCGCCGCATCCGTTACGACAACGGCTTATAAGCTCTGAAACTTTAAGCTGCTCTTGCGGACTGAGAGTGTATCCGGCCGCCAAAGCATAATTATCAAGTTCATGCTTACGAACATCAGATGTCAATGCCATATCAAGCCGGTCGGCATAACCCTGACGCCGCGCAATACCGTCTTTTTCAAAATTTTCGGAAAGATACTTGTATTGCTCAAGCTGCTTTTCCAAATCCGCGGCTTTGGTAATTGCGCGTTCCGCTTCTTTATAGCCCTTGCGGGCTTCTTCCATGGTCTTAAATTTGCCGAAAATAAGTTCGTTATCTTCGGGTTCATCTGTAATATCAGCTTCATCAAGAGCTTTTTCAGGTTCAAGCGCTTCTTTTTGCGGCTCTGAAGCAGAGGTGTCGCACAAAGACACATCGCTTGAGGTATCTGTAACTTCTGTATTTGAAGGTGTTGATTTATCAGTTGTTTCCATATTTTTATCTCCTGTTAATTTCATTTAATTGCCGACATTTTTCATCTATTTCATTCAGATGATTTATCAGCATTCCCATTCCTTTTATCCATTCGGCATTGCTATTACTGCGGTTTGAAACTTCCACCATAAAATCGGTAAGGTAGCATAACAACAGCCGCCCCTTATCGGAGCGTAGAAATTCGCGTAGTTCTATCAATTCCATAGATAAATTCTCCGCCTAAGCCTGCCGTAAAAATTCGGCGGGCAACTTAAACGGCATATTTTGCGTTAATTCCGATAACTGCTGATTTGGTAAATCAGGCTGAAAAAATTTATCGGTGTTTTCAATACCGGAATCCTGCAAAACTTTTTTAACAATTTGAGCCTTATTCAGCGGCACATCTTTATCATTCCAAACCAGTGAAAGCGTTTGGATTATTTTATCATTGTTCAAAAGTCTTTGCTGAATACCGGAATTATCGGTGTATTTGTATTCGTAATTTCCCTGCCGCACAGAATCGTCTATTTGTTTCCATAACGGCTGGCCGCAAACATTACAATACACGTCTTCGGCGCCAAATTTCATATTGGCTTCAAGTTCGGCTACCTTTTCAACCATCGGCACAATTACATTTTGTTTAATGGTATCTAAGGTTTTACCCAAACGAGTTGTTTGCCCCCTAACCTGAACGCTAATTTCAGTTGCGGTGGCACTGTGAACCTCTTGTTGTCCTTGCATATTAGGATAAATGCCGCTCACATTGGAGGCGGCATCATCGTAATATTTAATAAGGGCTTCATTACTGATAAGCGGAAATTGCATTTTGATAATCGCGCTCGGGTCTTCAAGTCCCTGCTTGTATTCAACCTGCTTTCCGGGGTAGAGCCTGATTTTTTCATCTTTGAAAAAACCTTCAGGCGCATAGGCCGGCGGGTTTAAGTTAAGTAATTGCGCGTCATTTTGCAAATTAACTTTGTTTTCCTGCTCTTTACATAAATCATAAATTGACCACAGTTCCGGAATGCCTCGTTTGCTTTTGACATCACGGAACAGCGCCATATTTATAATCGGATTAATAATCCAACGGTTGGGTTCAAACACCGCCAGATATTTACGCCCGATAACCACAATGTGCCAATTTTTAAGCACTGTGCCATCAGGCATGGTATAATCTCCCCAATACTGCAAAACTTCGGCGCGATTATTATCAATAACCTCGTCGGTTTTTTCGGCAACATGACGGTCAGTATCGGTTGCCGGCTTAATCAGCATGGTTTTAAGCTCTTCGGTTTCTGCTTTGCTTAGATTATACAATTTGTTACTCGCAATTGAAGCATAGGTTTCCCACGATTTAATAATCTTGCCGCATTCGTCCCAATTTTGCGAATCTTCCGGATTAACTCGGGGGTCAAACACTAAATTAAGCGGATTTATCGCCTCAACATTGGCGCCGTTATAAATTTCCTGATTGAAAATTCCGAACAGACCCTGTTTTAATATTGGCTTATGCTTGGTAAAATCAGGTTTATCAAGCGGGCGGCGGATTGATTTATACTTTTTTCGCCAACCGATAAACAAACAAATTTCACCAACACTGCCCAGATATTCAATAGCGGTATCAAGTTTGCGTTGAATGCCGATTTTGTAAAATGTGTTTACCAACTTTTGTTTTTGCAGCATGGCGGTTTCGGCCGATTTGGCGTCAGTGCCGTGCACATCAAACAAACTGTCAATATTTGAGTAAATATTATCCCAAATAAACGCCTGCTGAGTTTGAAAAAGCGAATAAATTTTATTTAGGTAAATATCCGATTTCCAATCGTCATCAGAGTTTACATTTTCTTTTTTACGCTCATCCAAATAAATTTCGGAGCTGAGTTTTTCAGCTATGCTCTTTTGTTTGGCGCGAACACTGTCCCAACTGCCAAACAAGTCGGAAACATCTGCGATAATATCTTTTTTATTTTTTGCATCCAAGGTCGGAAGCTGATCTTCTTGTTCAAGAGTATATTCAAACATTCTTGTTCCTTTCATGTTAAAAAAAATCCCCGTAACCTTTGCGGTCGGGGCTGTCAAAATTTAAGTTGTATTTTATTGCGGT
>JAJWCP010000020.1 GCA_021617435.1 Pseudomonadota bacterium | reverse complement strand
TATTGAAACCTACCGCGATGATTTGCAATTACAGTTTGAGCTGATTAACCATAAAAATCCGTATATTGAAAAAGAACTCTCACCTGAAGAAGAGCTTAAAGAATTGGAAGAAATTGATAATCTTAAAATACAATGGGCGCGGAGAAACGGTCGGTCAGAGGAGTATCTTAAAGATTTTGCACAAAGATTAAAACAAAGCCGTGAAGAATTATTTAAGGGTGGAAGGTAATGTCGCGTGTGCCTGGACTGCGACATTTTTCATTTTAGTTTTCTTATTACACAATAAAAACAAATATTTAATGCGTTCTTAGATAGGTTTGTGACCATCCCGCCTTCGGCACACCTCCATAGAGGGGAATTTTAAAATGGTCGGCTCCCTAACTTGGAATGGGAATTTTAAAATGCGGATTTAAATACAACTTATGCACAGCGTGGACTCGTAAATATTGCAAAAAAAAAACGCGGAGTAAAATCTTCTCAAAACCAACTTTTTGAGGAGATTTTATTATGAAATCAGATTTTAGCCGCTTTTTACACCATACTTTGTCACACTCCGACGTAAAACATCAGTCCACCTCTATGTTGTCATATTCGGGCTTGACCCGAATATCCAGGTGGGGCAAATTTGCTAAGTGGTTTGACCTGGACCATCGGGTCAAGCCCGATGGTGACAGAAAGGGGAAGGACGCATCGCTCAAGTTTGAGAATGACAACATTTATTCAGGTCGGTCTATGGTGGAAATGCTCGGCGTTCTGGCTATCATAGGCGTGCTTAGCATCGGCGCTATCGCCGGTTACTCCAAGGCGATGATGAAATATAAGCTCAATCTGGTTACCAATTCTGCCAATCAGTTAATTGCAACTATTATAGAAAAAAATCACTTAAACGGCAATAGCTTTACTACCTCTACCCCAACTACAAAAACTTTTATAAACGCAGGCTGGATACCTGACGGCTTTACCGCTGACCCAGAAAATTCAGATTATATTCACGACAGCTTTGGAAATAGGATTTGGCTTTTCAGGAGCAACAACAGCATCGGTATCAGTTTCGGGTGGAGTTATAATCAAAAGCAAACCGAAATTTGCCATGCTTTACTGAATGTGGGCAAAGAATGGAAAGCTGATTTATATTATTTGCAAACCGATTACGCGGCAGACCCTGATAATAATATTGAACAAAAAATTTACGGACAATTTTACGGCGATACATCTTGCTCGTCAAATGTAAAATGTTTGCGCGATTTGAGCTTAACTGATATATATTCCGCCTGCGATAAATGCGAACGTGATTTCTGCCGTATATATTTTATCACCAAAGCCGTTAAATAGTTTTAAATCCCCGAATTACAAAGCTGCTTAAATTAACCTATTGACTTTTGGTGAATTATTCGTACTCTGTCGTTATCATCAATTTAAGGAGAAAATCATGAAAAAATTCATAAATGAATTTAAAAAATTTGCCATGCGCGGCAACGTAATTGACATGGCTGTAGGTATCATTATCGGTGCCGCTTTCGGTAAAATTGTTGACTCGCTGGTTAAAGATATTTTAATGCCGCCGATAGGTTTATTACTTGGCAAAGTTGATTTTGCAAACTTATTTATTGTTTTGCATGACGGCGCCGTTGCCGGTCCGTATGTTTCGTTGGAAGCGGCTCAAAAAGCCGGTGCCGTTACCATGAATATCGGCATGTTCTTAAACGCAACCATCAGCTTTATCATTGTGGCGTTTGCCGTATTTATTTTGATTAAAGCCATTAACACCTTGCAAGAAAAAATGCTTGCCGCAGAAAAGAAAGAAGAAGCCGCTGCCACTCCGACTACTAAAAAATGCCCGTTCTGCTGCACTGAAATTCCGCTTGACGCTTGTCGTTGCCCGAACTGCACCTCAGAACTTGACGGCAAAAATCATAAATAATTGCTTATTTATCTTAAACTTAACGCCTCTCATTTACGGGAGGCGTTAAGTTTATGTTTTTATTGTCTGATTTTAGCAAGCCAACTTTGCACATTGCGATTATGCTCGTTTAGGTTGGTGGCAAAATTATGATCACCGTCGCCGCTTGCCACAAAATATAAATACGGCGTGTCTTCAGGATGCGCGGCGGCTTGCAACGCCTGCAATCCGGCATTGCAAATCGGGGTTGGCGGCAGACCTGCATATTTGTAGGTGTTATACGGACTGTCTATTGATAAATCAGAACGTTTTAGTGAGCGCCCCAAATCAGACTTGCCCTCAGTTATGGCGTATATAACCGTCGGGTCAGTTTGCAGCAGCATACCCTTGTTGAGCCGATTAATGAAAACAGAGGCTATTTTACCGCGTTCAGAAGTAACGGAAGTTTCTTTTTCAATGATTGAAGCCAAAGTCAACAATTCATCAGGCGAATTGAGCGGTAAATTTTCCGCGCGCCCGTTCCATGCTTTTTCAAGCGCTTTTTGTAAAGCAGATTTAGCCTGCCTGATAACTTCATCACGCGATGCGTTTTTATGGAAAGTATAGGTTTCGGGTAGCATTTCACCCTCTTTAACCGGCTCAGTAATTTCGCCGCTTAACATATCGTCATTTGCAATCAGTTTTAACATTTGCGCCGTGGTTAAGCCTTCCGGCAAAGTTAAGCGATGCAAAACCACCTTTCCCGATGAAACTTTATCAAGCACGTCCATTAAAGACATTCCGGCAACCAGCTGATATTCACCAGCTTTTAAGCGGCGATCATAGCCATGTAATCTTGACACAAGCCTTACCCATAGAGGATACTTTACAATCCCTTCTTTTTGCAGATTTTTGGCCAAAGCGGTAATATTGCCGCCTTTGGGCATTTCAACGACCACCGGTTCGGTTATCGGCAACGGATTATCCGCTTGCCAAACAATATAACTTGCCGGAATTTGCAAGGCAAACACCACAGCCAGAGTTTTATACAAAATATTTTTCATCAATCTTCCTTGTTTTTAAGCAGATTACTTAAAAGTGCGAGCATTGTCAAGTTTGCGCTTACAATGTGGTTTTAAAACGTTTAATTGCCGCTATCCATACAACCAACCCAAATCCGAACATCACACCGGCGTGCCAAGCAAAGTAACTCCACCCCGCGCCTTTTAAGATAATGTTGCGCACCAAATAAGTAAAGTGAGTAAGCGGATTTACTTTAGCCACATATTGCAAAACTTGCGGCATATTTTCAATCGGGAACAAAGCACCGGAAAGCATTAAAGATAAAAATAAAATTATCATCATACCGAGCATAGCCTGTTGTTGCGTTTTAGTATAGGTTGCAAGCCAAACCGCCATAGCGGTTGCCGGAAAACAAAAACTTAAAAATGACGCCATAAACATAACAAACGAACCCTTAAACGGTAAATCAAACAGCAAAATACCGATACTTTGAATTAAAAATAAATTAATCAGAGCCACCAAAATGTACGGAAGAGTTTTGCCCAAAATAATATCGTATTTTGAAATCGGCGCCGAAATAAGGGTTTCAATCGTGCCGTTTTCTTTTTCACGCGTGATGGAAACACAAGTTAAAGTCAGCAGACACATCAGTACCAAAATAGCCAAAATAGCAGGAATGATAAAATGCTGAGTATCAAGTTGCGGATTAAACAAAATACGAGTTTTAAAGCTAATCGGGCGGCTTGCCGCAACGTGCATTTCTTCTTGCAAAACCTTGCTGACAATGCCTTGTAAATATGCCTCTATGCTTTGGGCTTTAAGCACATTGGTCGCGTCTATTAAAATTTGAATTTGTCCTTCGCCGCGGAGCAAACTTTTGGTTAAACCGCCTTCCGGCGCAATAACGGCAACGTCGGCCTTACCCGATTGCACCGCCGTCACTGCGCTCTCTTGCATGGGCGCAACTTTAACAAACCAACCGGAGCCAAGTGCGTGGTCATAAATGCGGTTCATTACATAATCATCGGTTTTAGTGTCTATCGCCATGTGCAAATTACGCGCCTCAACCGTTATGGCCTGACTTAACACCACCACTTGAATCATCGGAATAATCATAATAGCGGCAAGCATAACCGGATCACGCAAAAGAGCGATAAGTTCTTTTTTTATAAAGCTCCACAATATCATTCCAGTGTTCTCCTAAAACGCCAAATACAAGCGCTCATCAACACTGCCGCTTGTATGAAAAGCGCTGCAAACGGCACCCATAAATCAGTAAATGAGCTAGCTTTTAAAAATTGGTCGCGCGAAATTTCAATATAAAAACGCGCCGGAAAAATTGCCGAAACCCACTGAAACACCTCAGGCATATACTGAATCGGAAAGATAAAGCCGGAAAGCAACGCCGTCGGCAGCAATCCGACAGCGGCGGCATACTGCACTGCAACCTGCTGTTCGTGGCTGATTACCGATATATACAGTCCAAGCGCCAAATAGTCAAAAATAAACAACAATGTGCCGGTAATTAAAATTGCATAGCTGCCGTTAAACGGAATCCCGAAAATTATGCACGCCGCCAAATACACAATGATAAAGCCGCAAAAGCTTAAAACCGCATACGGAAGCAGTTTGCCGAACATAATTTCAAGCGATGTAACCGGCGTTGAAAGCAACATTTCCATTGAGCCCTGCTCCCATTCTTTGCAAATAGTGAGCGCGGTCAGCATAATAGCCACTAGCGCGATAATCACCGCGGTTATCCCCGGAATTGAAAACCAACGCGAGTTAAGCTCGGGGTTAAACATATAACGGGTTTTAAATTGCAGCAAATTACCGGCTTGCGGCGGTATGTCTTTAATTTTATATACGGCGTCGGTATTGATGGTGTTTAAATAATTGCTGATAGCGGAAATAGACGAGTTATCGGCGCCGTCCAACAAAATTTGCACATTAGCGTCAGATTTTGCCACAAAATCTTTTTCAAAATGAGGCGGAATTATAAGCATGGCTTTGGCGTGCTCTGAAACAACATCGTCAAACCCCTGCTCCGGCGTTTCAACCGCATAAGGGCGAAAATAATCCGAGCTGCCGAAAGTTTCAACCAATTTGCGGGAAGCCGGAGTGCGGTCATGGTCCATATACGCCAAATCAATTGACTGAATATTAAACTCAATGGAGTTGCCCAAAATCAAAACAATCAAAAACGGCAACAGCAACGCCATCATTAAAGTAAACGGATCACGAAAAATATGCTTAAACTCTTTGCTGAAAACGGCACGGGCGCGGCGATATGAAAAGTTTATCATCGGGTTGCTCCTTCCACCACGCGGATAAACACGTCTTCAAGCGACGGGTTTATTTTTTCAATCATAAAACTTTTTTTCAGTATTGGGAGCAAGCGGGCTTCGGCGGCGTCATCTTTGAAAACGGCGTGATAATGCTGTCCGTACGGCTCCCATACCGCAAAATCAGAGCGGTTTGGCAATCGGACGTTATTGTTATGCGGCGTTAAATTATACATTTGCCTTGAAAATGTTTTGGCTTTAAGCTTAGCCGGCGAATCGTTTTCAATCAGCTCACCGGAGCGCATTAAAGCAATACGCCCGCAATTTTCAGCCTCGTCCATATAATGAGTGGTTACAAAAATGGTTTTGCCTGAATCGGCAAGCGCTCTAATCAGCTGCCAAAACCGATAGCGGGCGGAAGGTGCAACACCGGCGGTCGGTTCATCTAAAAACACAATTGTCGGATTATGCAAAAGCGACTGACACAGGGCAATTTCTTGTTTAACCCCGTCGGGTAAATCTTTAACCACCGTGGAAAGATTTTGCCTGAAATCAATAAAATCAAGCAATTTACGGCGCTGTTGTTCATATTCATGCCTGTCCAAACGGCGAATACCGGCGGCAAAATCCATGTTTTCTTTGATTGAGAGGTCGTCATAAAGCGTAAAGCGTTGCGACATATACCCGACTTTTTGCTTAATTAAATTTTCTTTGCCGGCAACAAATTTAACCCCGTCAATAATAACCTCGCCCTCTGAAGCCGGCAGTAATCCGCACAATACGCGAATCGTGGTGGTTTTACCGGCGCCGTTTGCGCCCAAAAAGCCGAATATTTCACCGGCGTTTACGGCAAATGAAATATGTTTAACGGCATAAAAATCGCCGAACTTAACCGACAAATTACGCACATCTACAATCGGTTCGCTCATTTAACGCCTCCGCGCCGTAAAAACAACTCGTCAAAGCCGGAAACTCCCGCCTCATTTAATAACTCTCGCGGTTCGCCGCAACCTAAAACATTGCCCTGCTCCATCAGCACCACTTCGCCGCAGCGTTCGGCCTCGTCCATATAAGCCGTGGTCATTATCACCAAAATACCTTGTTCAACGGAAGTGTGCAACATCTCCCAAAATTCGCGGCGGCTGATGGGATCAACCCCGTTGGTCGGCTCATCAAGCAGCATTACCTTGGGCGAGCGCAAAAGAGCGCACATTAAGCCTAACTTTTTATACATACCGCCCGAAAGTTTGCCGGCCGGACGGTCTAAAAACTTGTCAAGCCGCGTCATTTGCAAAAGCTCCGCTTTTTTATGCTGATACACATCAGGCGCTATTGAATATAAGTCTTTAAAAAACGCGAGATGTTCTTCAACCGATAAATCGGCGTAAAGGCTTTGGGTTTGCGGCATATAAGCCGTTTGCTCCCGAAACTTTTCAACAGTAAGGCTGTTGCCGTTATTTACATACATTATTTTTCCGGAATCGGCGTGCATTAAACCGAGCATAATGCGGAACAAGGTAGTTTTGCCGGCGCCGGCCGGACCGATAATGCCGTAAAGTTTGCCGGTTGCAAAGTTCATAGAAACATTTTTCAGCGCCTGAATATCGCCAAAACTTTTGCTTAAACCGTCAACTTTAATTAAAACATCATTCATTATTTAAGGCGCTTTCCAGAGTCATACCCGATTTTAAGATTAAATCAGGGTTTTCAAACTGAACTTTAACGCCGTATACCAAACGAGTGCGTTCATCGCGGGTTTGCACATTTTTAGGCGTAAACTCAGCCTCTTCGCTGATTTTGATAATATGCCCGATAAATTTGCGGTTGTTATCTTCAGGTAAAACCGCCGTGATTTTTTGCCCTACTTTGAGGCGGTATATTTCATTGTGCGGAACGTAAAAATAAGCCCAAACATCATACGGATTAACAACGGAAACAATACTTTCGCCGGCAGCGGCAATTTCACCGATTTCTTTGTATTTGGTAATAACAATACCATTTAACGGCGATTTAATATGGCACCATTCAAGCTTCAAATCGTTATCGCGTTTATTGCGTTCGGCAACATCATAATCAGCCTGCGAAATATGACCTTTTTTAACTAATGCGGCAGCGCGCTCAAAATCGTTATTAATCTGGCGGGCTAAAACTTTATAGGTATCACAACTCAGCTCGGCAATTTCTTGCCCTGATTTAACTTCATCGCCTTCATACACCGGCAGCGCAACAATATCGGAAGTAACTTTAGAGGCAACAAAAACTTTAGTTGTTTCAAGTGTGGCGGCATACATAAAGGGCGGATTAAACACCAATTTACGCACTCCGACCGCCACAATCACCATCAAACCCAAACACAAAATAGCCACCGTTTTTTTATTCATAATTGTTCTCCACTAATCTGTTTTGCTTAAAATAATAGCAGGATGGTAAATTTTTTGCAAACATAATCGGCTTACATAACTATTTGCCCCAAATTTAAGCCCCGACGAATCGGGGCTTTGCAAATAACAGGCTTAATTAATATGCAATTAAGCGCGCCGGATTGCCGTATAACAGCAAGCATCTCTGCCCCGGGCTTAATAAGGTGCTGGTGCCTTGAGTAATGGTCATAACCTGACCGTTGTTTAACTCAACCACATATTCATATCCGCTTTGCGATGACAAAGCGCCTTGCGCAGCGTCGCCGGCCATTCCGCCCAAAACCGCACCGCCTAAACCGCCAAGCAGGTGCGCCGTACTGCCGTGACCGATTGAATATCCGGCAATGCCACCGGCAGCTCCGCCGATGATTGTGCCTAACTCATTATCGGTTTTAACTTTAACCGGGCGAACGGTGATTACGCGGCATTGCGCGGCAGAATTTGCCTGCCCGACCGAGCTGGTGCCGTATTGATCGGACTGAATATCAGCCTGACAAGCGGCAAGCAGGGCAAGCGGGGTTAAAAGGGTTAAAAGTTTTTTCATTGTGTTTCTCCTCGTAAGTTTCTGACTTATAATTTATTACCGATAAATTTTGTTGTCAATGCTAGACAATTAAAGTTTGTTGTTGTATAGTGCGAAAAGTTTTGTAAAAATGTTCAAAAATCACATTAATTTGAGGGAAATAAATATGTTGAAAAGAACTAAAATTGTTGCTTTACTGGCCTCAAGCGCCCCGCAGGAACAAGTTTTGCTTAAAGGTTGGGTTCGCACCCGCCGCGATGCCAAAGATTTTTCGTTTATTGAAGTAAACGACGGCTCTTGTCTTAAAAATATGCAGGTTATCGCCAATAACACCCTCAAAAATTATGAGGATATTAAAAAATTATCCACAGGCTCATCGGTTGCCGTTACCGGCGCATTGACCGAATCTAAAGGCGGCAGCCAAAAATTTGAAGTTGTTGCCGACAATATTGAAATATATAGCCTTGCGCCTGATGATTATCCGTTGCAAAAGAAGAAACATACTGACGAATATTTGCGCACCATTGCCCATTTGCGTCCGCGCACCAACAAATACGGCGCCGCTTTTCGTGTTCGCTCCGAACTTTCTTATGCTATTCATAAATTTTTCCATGAGCGCGGCTTTCGCTATGTTCACACTCCGATTATCACCGGCTCAGACTGTGAAGGCGCCGGCGAGATGTTTCAAGTCACCACTTTAGATTTGAACAATCTGCCGAAAACCGCCAACGGAAAAGTTGATTACAGCAAGGACTTTTTCGGCAAAGAAGCGCATTTAACCGTTTCAGGTCAGCTTAACGGTGAAATGTATGCCACCGCTTTGGGCGATATTTATACCTTCGGGCCCACTTTCAGAGCCGAAAACTCCAACACTCCGCGCCACGCCGCCGAATTTTGGATGATTGAGCCGGAAATGGCTTTTGCCGATATTCATGACGATATGGATTTAGCCGAGGATATGGTCAGGTACTGCGTTAAACACATTATGGAAAACTGCGCCGAAGATTTGGAGTTGTTTGAAAAATTTGTTGACCCGACCTTAAAACAAACGCTTGAAAACATTGCGCACAACAGTTTTGCCCGCATCACCTATACCGAAGCAATTGAAATTATGCAAAAATCAGGTCGCAAGTTTGAATATAAGCCCGAATACGGCATTGATTTGCAAACCGAACATGAACGTTTTTTGGCGGAAGAATACTTCAAAAAACCGGTTATCGTCCGCGATTACCCGAAAGAAATTAAAGCCTTTTACATGCGCTTAAACGATGACGGCAAAACCGTTGCCGCCATGGACGTTCTGGTTCCGCGAATCGGCGAATTAATCGGCGGTTCGCAACGTGAAGAACGCTATGATGTTTTAGTTAATAAAATTAAAGAAAACGGTATGCGCCTTGAAGATTACAGTTGGTATTTGGATTCACGCAAATACGGCTCCGTACCTCACGCCGGTTTCGGCTTGGGCTTTGAGCGTATGATGATGCTGGTTACCGGCATTGCCAATATTCGCGATGTTTTACCGTTCCCGCGCACGCCTAACTCAGTAAACTTTTAAGGAAATAATATGGTACAAAAAATCGGCATTTTAAGTCTTTCCGCTTTATTCATCACCAGCTTCAGCTCCTTTGCCAAAGCTGAAACCGATATGGTTGCAAGCGGCTTAAATGCCGATTTGGCGCCGATTGAAAATAAAACTTCCAATGATGCGGAATTTTATCATAAAGATGAAGATTTAGGCAAAGTAAAGCTACCGGAAAAACCGGTATGCGAATCTGCGACATTATACGCAAAAACAATGCAAGAAGTTGAAAAATATATTGGCAAAATAAATGCTGACACAACATTAAGCAAACGTAGCAAAGCATTGATTTCAGCCAATATTGACGGCTTCCATCAGGTTGCGGCGCAAAACTTTTTGCCTGAGCAAGATTTGAACACCGCCAATGCTCTGGTAATGATTAAAATCAATGAGAAAATTGATGAAAATGATATTTTGCTTTGTCGGCAGAATCGTGATATTCCACGTCCTGTATATTTAATTATTTATCCGTACGCTGACAATTATCGGGTTTACGTTATCAATTTGGATCAAAGCAGCTCCGATTATCGTGATGTTACGTTTATCTTTCCGTAAAACTTGATTTTTAAATTTTTTTTATCTAGATTAACTCTGTTTGAAACAATTTTTTAATAAAAATATGAGCGAAAACAAAAATCTTATAGTCGTTGACAATAAAGCCAATTTACCTGCCGTCATCAGTGACAGTGGGCTATACTCGTATTTGGAGCAAATTAAAAAGTTTCCGGTTCTGAGCGAGCAGGAAGAAGCCACCTTAATCCATGATTTTAAGGCCAACGGCAACTTAAAATCGGCGCAAAAACTGATTACCTCGCATTTGCGGTTAGCGGCTAAAATCGCACTCACCTATCGCCGTTACGGATTGCCGATGGCAGATATTATTTCAGAGGCAAATATCGGTTTAATGCAGGCGGTCAAAAAGTTTGACGAGAAAAAGAAAGTTCGGCTTTCAACTTATGCTATTTGGTGGATTAAAGCCGCAATTCATGACTACATTTTGCGCTCATGGTCGCTTGTGAAAATCGGCACCGTCGCCGCGCAGAAAAAGCTGTTTTACAATTTGGGCAAAATCAAAGCACGTCTTGGCTTATACGAAAACAAAGAACTTGAGCCGCAAGTGGTTAAAAATATTGCCAAAGAATTGGTGGTTGATGAGCAAGATGTGGTGGAAATGAATCGGCGAATCGGCGGCGACACCTCATTAAACGTTGCGGTTCATAATGATTCTGACGACGAAAGCAAAGAGCGGATTGATATGCTCGCCGACGCTTCGCAAAATATTGAAAACAGAGTTGCAAACAAGCAAGAGGCTGAATATAAACGCAAAATTTTGCAAGAGTGCTTAGCCAATTTAAGCGAGCGCGAGCAATTTATTGTTAAAAACCGCATGCTCAGCGAGAATCCGGTAACACTTGATGAAATCGGGGCTAAATTTAACATCAGCCGCGAGCGGGTGCGTCAAATTGAAAAACGCGCGTTTGAAAAACTGGCGGCAGACGTAAAAGCAAAAATGGCGGCCGAATGATTTATGATGAAGTAATTAACGCCTTAGTTCAGGCGCAAATTCCGTCTCCAAGGCTGGAAGCAAGGCTTTTAATTGCTACTGCCGGCAATTTACCTGCTGATGAAGTTTGCTATACAACAACTCTTACCCCGGAAGAAGAGAAAAAGCTGCGGCAGCTGTTAAAACAACGCGCTGCGCATAAGCCTTTGGATAAAATTTTAGGGCATAAAGCCTTTTATAAATCAGACTTTATGGTCAATGAAAAGGTATTATCGCCGCGACCTGACACAGAAATTGCCGTTGAGGCGGCGCTTAAACTTATCAGAGCGGAAAATATTACAATAATTGCCGATTTCGGTACCGGCTCAGGTTGCATTTTACTTTCATTGTTGCAAGAAGCGCCTGATTTATACGGCGTCGGCATTGATAAATCGGCCGAGGCTTTGCAAATTGCTCAAAAAAACGCTGAAGCTTTAGGGGTAAGCAAGCGCTGCAACCTCTTGACTGCTGATTGGTTTGCTCCTGATTTTGCCGACAAAATCGGCGATAATTTTCAGCTGATTATTAGCAATCCGCCGTATATTCCGGATAGCGATATTGCCGCGCTTGATACGGAAGTAAAAGATTATGACCCGTATATGGCATTAAGCGGCGGACAAGACGGACTTAACAGCTATCGCAAAATTGCCGAGATTGCCCCTTTATTACTCGCAAAACATGGCTATATTGTTCTTGAAATCGGCATTGGACAAGCTGAAGATGTTAAAAATATTTTTATAAAAAACGGTTTTGAACATATAAAAATCGTGCCGGATTTGGCGGGTATAGAACGTTGTTTGATTTTTAGAAAAAATGATTGCATTTAAGAAAAAATCAGATATTATACCGCCGTTGGTGCAAAGTATTTGTTGATAGACGCACCTTTTCCGATTTACATTTAAATTTAACTTAGCTCAACATTGTGGTTGTATAAAATATGAAAAAAAACAATAAATTTCGCAATAACAGCGGTAACAGCAACGCTTACTCGCTTAATTATAAATTTGACAGTATCAGTCCAGCGGGAAAAATTAACGGTACCGCGCTTGATTTAATTAAAAGATATAATGAACTTGCCAAAGAGGCTCTCGGCTCAGGCGATTATATTGAAATGGAAGTGTATCGTCAGTATGCCGAGCATTATCGCAAAATTGTGACCGAGATTAATGAACGCAGAGCAGTACGGACGGAAAACACCGCACCACAGCAAGCTGACGAAAACAGTGCGGAAGACACATGCGAATCTGCAGTTTCACAAGCCGATAAAGCTCCGGTTGAAACTGCTGCTGATACTGTAGCACCGGCTGAAGCTGCTTTGCGTAAATCATTTAAGGTTATTGAAATTCAGCCGCAAAATAACAACGGCTTGTCAGAAATATATGCAGAGGAAGCTCCGGTTGCCAAGCCGCGCCGCGTTATTCGCCGGGTTAAAAAGCCCGCTGAAGAAACCGTTGCCGCAACCGCGTTTTAATTTTTTAAAAGGTTAACAACATGAGTTTTTTTATTGCGATGATAATTGTTATGCTTTCTTGCATAGCCATTACTTACAAAACATTGGTCGGATACAGCAATTTTTCTGAGCTTACAAAACTCGGCATACTAATACTGATTATATTTGCCTGGTTCAGCCCGCTTATTTTAGGATTGTTACGGCATTATTCATTTATCAGCGCGCCAGTTTATGCGGTTATAGCCAAAGTTTCATACTTTTTAATGGGAGTTGCCTTTATTTTAATTATGCTGATTTTGGTACGTGAAGTTATTTGGTATACAGTTTACTTTATCTCGCGCAACCAAGCATTAAGTCCGGATAATACGGCGCTCTTAAACCGCAACAATTTAATTACGATAATTTTAGCAGTGCTGATTGCCTTTTACGGCGTTTACGAGGCTCACAAAATTCCGGCGGTTAAAAATATTACCATCACCGACAGTCGCATTAAAGAAAATGTTAAAATGGTGGTCGCGAGTGATTTTCATATTGATATGGCAACCCCGATGAGTCAAATTGAAAACTTTATAAATATTATTAACGCGCAAAACCCTGATTATATTTTATTAGTTGGCGATATTATTGACGATGTGCCGGAAAAGCTTGAAACACAAATGCAAGCATTGCAAAAACTTAAAGCTAAAAAAATTTATTTAAGTTTAGGTAATCACGAATATTATAACGCTCCCGGCAAATGGATGATTAAGTTTACGCAGATGGGTTTTGATGTGTTGAACAACTCCGGTGAAAAAATTACCGATACCGGACTTTATATCGGTGGGATTCCTGATGCCGGGGCACGCGAACCTAATTTTAAAAACGCTTTATATTATGCCACCGATGATGATTATAAAATACTGCTCTCGCACACGCCAAAAGCTATTGATTTGCTTGAAGCCGGACAATTTGACCTGCAAGTTTCAGGACACACTCACGGCGGACAAATTTTTCCGTTTAATTACGTGGCGGAAATTGCCAACGGCTATTTAGCCGGAGAATATACCGTGCATGGCGACAAACTTTATGTCACCCGCGGCGCCGGATATTGGGGACCTCCGATGCGCATTTTGGCTCCGTCCGATATTGCGGTAATTAACTTTAAGGGCAAACCTAATGCATAAACAAGCTTTAATTTTAGATTGTGACGGCGTTTTGTATCCGATTACGCAAATTTCATTAGCGGAATTTGTGGATGCGATGAAGCAAACTTATCGCGAAGAGTTAAAACTTGACGGCAAAACGCAAGCGCTTATTTCGGAGCAAACTATCGCTAAAAATCGTTTGGGTATGTTTAATTACATTAAAGCAATGTGCGACTATGCCGATTATAACTTTGATGAATTTTGCCTTAAAATGCAAAGCCGCGTTGACTATGATAAGATTACCCCTGATTACGCCTTGTATAAACAGCTGCTCAATACCACAAAAGACAAACAAGTGGTGATTTTAACCAATAATCATATTGCGCATTTAGATAAAGTGTTGCAAAAGCGCTTTGGTAAAACCTTGTTTGAAGTTGAAGCCGACGGAATTGACTGCTATGATATTAAAACCATGGAGCGCAACGGTTTTTTTTACCCCAAACAAGACCCGATGGCACTTAAACTGTTTGCAGCCAAAATCTATCAACTGCCGGAAAATTGCACTCTGATTGATGACACTGAAAAGAATTTGTCAGCGGCTCGGCAGGTTGGTATGAACACAGTGCATATCACGGAAAAATTCTCACTCGCACAATATTTACAACAAATACAAAACAATAATTTAAAAATAAAAACAGGTAAAGAAAATGGATAATATGGACTTAATTAAAGGATTACAAATTGCCCGCTCTTATGATGTTTCATCAAAAGAAAATTCCGTTGTGTTATACAGTATCAGTTTTCAGCCGACACAGGTTAATCGCGAAAAAGCATTTGAGTATATTAAGAGCCACCCTGATAATATTATGATTGAGCACACTGAATGCGGTGCCAAGCTGGTTGAAACCGGCTTTGAAAGCATTAAGACTCTGAATCAAGAAGATATTATGACCATTTGGGGCGAAGCTTCACGCCGCTTTATTGCCGCCGCCAGCGGAAACGTTACCGCTTTTGTTGACGGCGCCGATCCGCGCAGCGTGTTCAGAACCGTTGAACTACCGAATATCTTGCAGAATAAAAACATCAAAACCATTAACAACATTGATAAATACGAATTTGCCAAACAATTTCCAAAATAAACCTTTTAATCCGGCTTAATCGCCGGATTTTTTATGTCTGCCATACAACTTATACACAGCACGGACTCGTAAATATTGCAAAAAAAAAA
>JAJWCP010000019.1 GCA_021617435.1 Pseudomonadota bacterium | reverse complement strand
TTTTCTTTGGCGGCAATCAGAATGTTTTTGCAAATTTCTAAGTTATCGGCTGATTTGGAGGTGAGTGATGATGCCCCTTTGTCAGAATATGAAGATAAGTATATTTCGTTTCCTTGGTTACCACCGATAAAAACTTCCCACGCTTGTCCGAAAATATCATACACTATGTTAATGTTGTTTTTTACCATTTCAGTTGGGATTTCCCCCATTTTAATAAAAGTTTCAGTTAAATAAGTTCCACCGTTAAGGTTGTCAAAATTATGTACGTTACGCGCTACGGCGTTAATTAGAGTGTTCATTTGCTCCGCCTGCTTGTTGAGTTTATATTTAAACATGGCTTTGCTATAACCGCTTATCGCCCCGACGGACAGGACGCCGATGATAGCCAGAACGCCGAGCATCTCTACCATAGACCGACCGGCGCAAACACTGTCATTATCGGGCTTGACCCGATAATCTGCCCCCTCACTGTCATTATCGGGCTTGACCCGATAATCCAGGTGGGACAAATTAGCTACTTGGTTTGACCTGGATACTCCGATCAAGTCGGAGTATGACAAAGAAGAGGCGGTATCAGGCTTTCCGCCTAAGTATGACAATGTGTGGTGTAAAAAGCGGCTAAAATTTGATTTCATATTAAAAATCTCCTCAAAAGTTAATTCTGAAAAGATTTTAGCTCGCGTTTTTTTTTTGCAATATTTACGAGTCCGTGCTGTGCATAAGTTGTAAGACCACCACGTCTTCGGCACTTCTTATAAGGTCTGGAATAGCTTATCTAAAACTGAAAATTAGACTTGCATATAATTTTAATTATTGGTATTATCACCTTGAATTAAAATTATGATGTATGAACGATATTATGCAAATTTTTTTAGGAGCGCTTGCCTTTATAGTATTGG
Organism: Pseudomonadota bacterium; assembly: GCA_021617435.1. Lineage (GTDB taxonomy): Bacteria > Pseudomonadota > Alphaproteobacteria > RF32 > CAG-239 > CAAFZY01. The sequence goes on along the minus strand of JAJWCP010000019.1, from coordinate 14,193 downwards.
TGGCGCTATTGGTTGCAGTTATAACCTTTGCTCCTAAACTTCCGGAATTGCTTGAGCGGAAGAAAAAATCACCAACTGACCTCAAAGAAGCTGTAAATGAAGTATTGAGGCTGAGTGAGCATTTAAGGATTGTGGAACAGCTGCAATATGAGGAAGCTTGCAAAGAAGATCTTATGCGGATTATTCACAATTTGTTCTTTTTTCAAGAACTGGAAAATCCTGAACGTTTAAAGGACTCTTTGCAGAACAACTATGAGCGTTGCGTTCAGTATGATGACGCAGAAAACCAAGCGCTTGCCCGTATGTACAAAAAAATTCTGGATGATTTACCGCAAAACAGCCGTTAGTGTAGTGATTAAAAAAAAGACTTCTGAGTTTTTGCTCAGAAGTCTTTTTGATATTTAATCAGAATGCAATTACAATATGCGGGAGGTGATTAAAGCCAAGCACAATGCGGCAAAAATACCGGCAAAAACGTCATCAAGCATAACACCCCATGCATTTTTAAGCTTAGTATCCGCCCATTTTACCGGTCCGGCTTTGCAAATATCAAACAAACGGAATAATCCGAATCCGCACAAGTATACGAATATAACTTCAGCCGAAAAATTGTGATATAACTGCGGAGCAACTAACACAAAGCTCATCAACTGGCCGGCGGTTTCATCAATAACCACTTTGGAAGGGTCTTTTTCAGTGCTGTTTTTAATTAGCATATGGGTTGCCCATACGCCGATAAAAAAGCTGATGGCGGCGGCAAACAAAATTCCGTTGCGCCCGAAAAAATAAGCCATAACAAAAGCAAGCGGCAGAGTTGCCAAAGAACCGGCTGTTCCGGGGGCTTTGGGTGACAATCCGGCGCCGAAAAAAGTGGCGATGATTAAAGCGATTTTTTGCATTTTTATAAACCTTTCATAACAAATAAAGCTTCTGCTGATTATAAAAGCTTAAAATTAAATTGCAAACAGAAAATTTTACCTTTATATTGCGGTTATTGCAAAGGAGTTAAAATGGTAGAAGTTGTTACCTTCGGGTGTCGGATTAACAGTTTTGAATCTGAAGTATTAAAAGAAAAATTTAAAGACAGCGATAACTTGATTATCGTTAATACCTGCGCGGTAACCGGCGAGGCAGAACGTCAGTGCCGGCAAGCGGTTCGCAAGCTGCGCAAAGAACACCCCGATGCCAAAATTGTGGTAACCGGTTGCGCGGCGCAGGTTAATCCGCAAAAATTTGCCGAAATGCCCGAAGTTGACTTGATTGTCGGCAACAAAGAAAAAGCTGAAATTGAAAAATATCTTAACTCCGAAATTAATGAAAAAACTATTGTCGGCGATATTTTCAGTTATGATGATTACGACAAATACTTAATTACCGGCTTTGAAGGGCGGCAGCGCGCGTTTGTGCAAATTCAGCAAGGGTGCAATCATCGTTGCACATATTGTATTGTGCCGTTTGCCCGCGGTAATAACCGCTCGGTACCGGAAGAAGATATTATCCGCCAAATTAAAACGTTGCTTGCCAACGGATTTAAGGAAATTTGCTTGACCGGTGTTGACGCTTGCTCGTATCAGCCGTCATTCAGCGGATTGGTTAAGCATATATTGGAACAAATTCCGGAGTTGCCGTCATTGCAGTTCGGCTCGCTTGATCCGGCGGCGATTGATGACGAATTTATCGCGTTGGTCGGGCAGTATAAAAATATTTATCCGCATTTTCATTTGTCGGCGCAATCGGGCGATAATTTAATATTAAAACGTATGCGCCGGCGCCATACCCGCGAAGATGTGATTAATGTGTGCAGTAAGATAAGGGCGCTGCGTCCGGAAGCCACTTTCGGGGCTGATTTTATCTGCGGTTTTCCGACCGAAACGGAAGAGGCATTTAATAACACTTGCAAGCTGGTTGATGAAGCCGGAATTGATAAACTGCATGTTTTTCCGTATTCGGAACGCAAAGGCACTCCGGCGGCTTTAATGCCTCAGGTTGATATGGAAGAACGCCGCCGCCGCGCAAAGGTTTTGCGCTCATTAAGAGAGAATAGCAATGACTAATTTTTTACAAAAACTAAGCGAGGGCTTGAAAAAAACATCATCTAAAATCGGTGGCGGTATCAGCGATATATTTACCAAGCGTAAAGTTGACACCGCAACTTTGGACGAGCTTGAAGAATTGCTGATTTCTTCTGATTTAGGGGTTAAAGCAACCATGAGGATTATCAATCGGTTTGCGGAAAAGCGGCTTGATAAAGAAATTTCATTGCCCGAAATTAAAACCGCTTTGGCAGAAGACATTGCCACGATTTTAAAACCATGCGAGGCGGAGTTTACGATTGATGAGGCTTGCAAGCCCTATGTGGTGTTGATGGTCGGCGTCAACGGCGCCGGCAAAACAACCACTATCGGCAAGTTGGCGGCTAAATTAAAGCAAGCGGGCAAGCAGGTTTCATTAATTGCGGCGGATACGTTCAGAGCCGCGGCAGTGGAGCAACTTCAGGTTTGGGGCGAGCGCGCCGAAGTGCGGGTTTATTCGGGGGCTAACGGTTGTGACAGCGCCGGATTGTGTTATGACGGATTAAACGCCGCCATTAAAGCTGGTGACGATGTGGTGTTTATTGATACAGCCGGTCGTTTGCAAAACAAAAACGGTTTAATGGACGAACTTAAAAAAATTGTAAAGGTGATTAAAAAAGTTTTGCCGGAAGCTCCGCACAAAACTATGCTGACCATAGACGCGACCACCGGTCAAAACGCGCTTTCACAAGTGCAGGCGTTTAAGCAAATGGTTGCGGTTGACGGCCTGATTGTGACCAAGCTTGACGGTTCTGCCAAAGGCGGAATTTTGGTGGCGATTGCTGAAGAATGCCCAACGCCGGTATATTTTATCGGGGTGGGCGAAAAGACCGAAGATTTGGATAGGTTTGATAGCAAAAATTATGCCGGTTTAATTATCGGAGCATAAATTTTGTGTACACGATGCTCAAAAATCCCGTCGCATCTGCTCGCTATCCCTAGACAAGGTTGTTTTTCAGATATAAATCTTAAATCATACTTAGTTAATCGGTATTGAGTAAATAATATTACACCGAATGTCATCATTCCGGCAATAGCGGCAAAGTTCGTAAATTTGTTCTTGAGTTATATCCCGAATACAATGCTTGTCATTGGTACAGAATTTTGTTCCCTTATAAGCTTCAGCATATTCAGTATCAACACCGGTTTTGCGGCGCGTAACATTAAATATGCGTAATTCATCATGAAATTCTTTAGCAATATTGGTTAGATTTTGGCATGACTCAAAAGAGGCGGAAGAAGTTGTTTGATAGGTCAGCATTATGCTATAGCAGATTCCTTCAGATGAACATCCGTTAATGGCTATACTAATTGCAGAACCAAAAATATCATAAATATTAAGAGAATTATCTTTAATCATATTTTCAGGAATCTCCCCAAGTTTAACAAAGTAAGGTACCAAATGCATGAACCTTTTTCCGAAATTGTTTCTATATCGGTACATAACATTTAACAGCCAACTGATTTGCTCCGCCTGCTTGTTGAGCTTATATTTCATCATCGCCTTGGAGTAACCGGCAATCGCCCCGACGGACAGGACACCTATTATTGCCAGAACGCCGAGCATCTCCACCATAGACCGACCTTGCTCTTTTGGGCTTGCGTCTAGCGGGCACCTACTTGCAACTTTTTTCATTATGTACCTTTTAGTGTACACCGCAGAAAAAAGTTGCGGCGTATCTGCCTCACTATCCGCAAGCTTAGCTAATATATTTTGAATAAACATCAAAAATCTCCTCAAAAAGATTAATTTGAGAAGATTTTACTCCGTGTTTTTTTTTGCAATATTTACGAGTCCATGCTGTGTATAAGTTGTACAAAATAAATATTTTATTTAACATATTTATAAACGAATAGGCGTGATTATATAAAATGGCACATTTACAGTGATATTAAAATGTTACTTTATGATGATTTATGAAATCGGTTTACTGGAATAACATTGTATTTCAGGATATTTATGATTTATGAAACGAGATTTAAAAAAATCATTGGCGCTTAAAGTTAAGGCTCTGCGTGAGAGTGCATCGCTTACTCAGGAAGAGTTGGCGGATAAGTGTGATGTCAGTTGGAGAACAATTTCAAATCTGGAACGAGGGTTAGTCGTTCCGGATTTGTGTATGCTCATTAAAATTGCTGAAATTTTTCAGGTAAAACTTGATGACATGGTTAATTTGAATGTTGTTACCAATAAAAGTTGGTCACGCTTAGAGCGAGAACAGTTTCTGATTGAAAAAATAAGGCATGCCAATGATAACATTGTTAATTACCTGTTAGATCAGCTGGTTTTGCTTTTTAAATATTTTAATTAAGCCGACGTTTGTTGATTGACCTCCTTAACTCGCTTAAAAAATTTTCATAAGCCAGTTCGGTTAGTTGTGCGGTGTGGCTTAAATTGCTTTTTTGCAGCTTTTTTACCAGATGGTAAAAATCATAATTAATTTTTCGTAATAATAATGAGGGCCGGTGATGACCGGTATCAGTCCTTTCGTCCATATTTTTTCTCCTTAGTCTGTTTTTTTAATTTGTACTTTATGCAATTTTATTATTGCATGTAACATTATATATGTTATCTTATATAAAAAGAAGAAACCTATTTCATATAACAGGTATATAAAATGAGTCTGAAAATTAAAGAGACAATCTTGCAAGTGCGCCGTATGCTTTGCTTAGAGGCGGATGTGCGTTACGGTTCAATCTCAAAAGCCGCCGAAAAAAATAATATGAAACAGTCTAATTTATCTGTGCAAATTAAAGAATTAGAATCGGAACTTGGCGAGCAGCTTATCAGCAGGGTTTATAACGGCATAAAATTGACTGAAGCAGGACAGACTGTTTATTCTTATATTTGTGACTTAAATACAATTATCTGCAAAATCAATGATTTAAATATCGGCTCCTTCAATACGGAAGGTACGATTCGGCTGTGGACCTCAGATGGATTGGGCGTTGCTTATTTGTCAGAGTGTTTACCGGAATTTTATACGCTTTATCCTAAGGTCAGGGTTGAAATTTTGTGCTCGCTTGAAATGCCTAAACCCGATGAGTTTGATTTGGCGATTGTTTATAAAAAAACAGATGATAAGTTTTTGAAAATTATAGATAAATATGATTTAAAATTTGGGTTGTATGCTTCAAAGGAATACTTGGCAAAATTCGGCAATCCGAAAAATATGCATGATATTGAACAAAATCACCGTATTTGCACTCGCGATACTTATGTTACCGCTTGGCCACAATGGGCGGAAGTGTTGGCAAAAGCTAACTATGTGGCGGCCGTTACCAATTCATCGGCTATGTTGAGGCAGTTGATAAATGACGGGGTCGGAATTGGTCTTTTGCCGCAAAGCGTGGCGAATAAAGAAGAAAATTTAATCAGATTAGCAAAAATTAAGCTCAAATTCAGTCATGAATTTTGGTTGGTTGCGCGGCGCGAGGTTAAAGATGCTGATAAAATCAAAGCTTTGCTATGCTTTATTCAAAAAGTTTCAGGTGGCTTATAATGCGTGTAAGTCGTTGATAATTTTTTCAGCTAATTTAACGGCTTGCGGGGTGTTTACGGCTGAGACCCATATCATTTGTGCAATCTTGTTGCCAAGTTGATTTTTAACTACAACTAAATTTTCAGGATTACCGGGCGCGCTGTAACTGATAATTACATCGGCTTCATCAGGATTATTGCAGGATATAACTTTAATCTCGCGGCTATAATCTTGTAAATTTTTCAGTTGTAAATTTTTAGGTGTGTACAGTTTTACGGCGCTTGTATGCTGAGGAGCAAGGCAACGGTTGATAATGGCATCAAGTCGGTTTTCAAGCGCGGTTATTTCCTCAGATAATTTAATGGCGTCAGCCGTGGGGGTAAGACCGCGAGTGCTGCGTAAAAACAATTTTTTGTGAGTTAAGTTTTCGGTATCGGCAATAATTTTACTCAAATTTGAAGCTTTTATGCCATTATTGCCGGCAGCTTTTCTGATTTGCCCGCAGGTTAAAACCTCATGCAGGTAAAGCAGATTGCGGAACATAACTGATTTTAATTTTACCGACATTTTTTATAATCCTGATATTTGATGTCTTAAAATATATACCTTGTTATTAAATTAGTACCTACTAAGAAAGCGGAAGTCAAGGTATAATCGGTGTTATGGAAAAAGATATTGACATAAAAATTGTAACTACCGATGAAGAGTATGCTCAAGCTATGGAACTCCGCCGGCAAGTGTTTGTGCGCGAACATAATATTCCCGAAGAGCTTGAGTTTGACGGTAATGACCATTCTTCAACTCATGTTATGGCTTTAAGCAAAGGGACGCCAGTTGGGGTAATGCGCATCAGATATTTTAACGGTTTTGTTAAGTTTGAGCGTATGTGTGTGTTGCCGGAATATCGCAAGCGTGATATTTCAGAGCAAATTATGCGGCGAGCAATGGAATTTTCAGCGCAAAAAGGCTATGATAAAGTTTATGCAGTATGTAAAAAAGAACTTCTAAATCGTTGGCAACGCGATGGTTTTGCTAAAATTGAGGGTGTGGCTCCGACGGTACAAAACGGTATGACGGTATTGCCGATTGTCGGGTATCTTCCGAAAACAGACAATGTGATTACCCTACAAACCGACCCGATGATTATTAATAAACAGGAAGGGGAATGGTTTGACGCTCCCGAAGTTAGTCATAAACAAAATTATATGCAAAATCAAGGCAATGAATACCGTTTGTTAAAGCTAAACCACATGCGCGAGTTAGCGAGGGAGTTACGAGCGGAAGAGAGTAAGCATGCGGCGGAAGGGGCTTCGCGCGCTCCGTTTAATAATGATTGCGGCGGTAAAGAATATTAAAACAAACTGATAACAAAACCGGCTAATATCATCAACATCAGCATTAATCCGATAATAATTGCGGCGGCAGAAGAATCGGTTTCGCGCCGTAGTTTCCAGTTGGCCATGAATATGCCCATATAACTTAATAAAAAGGCGCTGCTTGATAAGTTGACGATTGATGAAAAATCTAAAAAGATTACCGATAAAACAATTAAAAAGGTGGTGAAAGCGTTGCCGATAGTGCCGTTATGCCAAAGGGTTCGGGTGTAAATGGCGGGTAAAATTTTAAATTTTCCCAATGCTTGCGAAATACGGAATATGCTGAAAAAGGTGGCGTTTATGCCGGAGATGAAAGCCAGCACCGCCGCCAGATATAATCCGTTGTATCCAAATCCGCCGAGCAATTTGCGGGCGACTGTGGCAACCGCGGTTTCGGCGTCATTTTGCAAGGCGTTTAACGGCGTGTAATTTAAAACCACATAGGCTAAGTTTAAATATATCAACATAACTATCGCTAAGGTAATATAAATGGCGTATCTGATGGTTTGTTTGGGCTTGTTGACATTAGCGGCGGCGTTGGTGATTACTCCGTATCCGGCATAGGCAAAAAATGTGATGCCGACACTGCGCCAAAAGTCTATTTTTTTGCCGGAAAGAGCGGGTTCTGATAATCTTAAATCGGGTTGCAGATACGCCGCGCCGATAACCACCAACAGGATGGTAATTTTTAAGATAACGATTACTGTTTCAGCCCAACCGACATCAGAGGCTTTTTGCATGTTTAACATCGCCAGAGCGATGATTAAAACGGAAGCAAATGAGTTTATGGCAAAAACGTTGTGATTTAAGTTGAAAAAATTACTCATGTATATGCCGAATGACTTGGCTAACATGGCGATTGATACCGCTGAAGCAATCATGTAAACAAGCGATAATCCGCCGGAAATAAACTTGCTTTTAAATGCCAAATGAAAATAATCGGTCAGCCCGCCGGAAATGGGATAGCGTCCGGCCAACTTGGCATACGAATAACCTGAAAACATGGCGGTGCATCCGGCAATTATAAAAGCTAAATAGGTTTTATCGCCGGCAAGCAAAATAACCTGCCCGAGCAGAGCGAAAATTCCGGCGCCGATAATGGAGCCGAGCCCTAATGAAATTACGTTTAACAAGTCAAGATTTTTGGGTTCTTTGGGTGTTATTGTCATCTGATTAATCCTTTCAGACTAACAGATAATTGCTGTGACGCGATTTTTTAAGGTATGATGTTTAATTGAAGTTATATTCTTTTACTAATGCGTCATATTCGTTCTTTAACGATATGTAATGTTGATAATCATCATCGGTGAAGGTTTGCTTATCAAGTTTTAATTTCCATTCGCGGATTTCTTTTTCCAACTGTTTAATTTGCACGCCGGTTATCAAGCGGGAAATCTGCCTTTTTATGTCGTTAAATATTGGTTTTTGAGACGTTAGCATGTTAAGTTCCCATAGAGAATTAAGTTCTCTTTCTAATCCTTTGTTTTTAATAGATTCAGCTAAGCTTGCGCCGCTAATATTGTAATCTTGATGAAAAGCTTCAATAATCGCTTGTAGCAAATTGTAAAGACTGAATTTTGTTATGTCAAACATTAGGAGTTTTTCTTCAAATTCGCCAATCAGTTCCGGAAAAATCAACATGGCGGCGGTTATAAAGCGTAAGTCAATATCGGCAAGCGGAGGTTTTATCTCAGAACGGCGGCGGGGCGCGGTATTGCTTTTGGAAAAATTGCCTTTGGAGTTGAAAAGCGGTTTTAAGGTGCCGCGACCTAAATTTTCATAAATGCGTTTTTGCATCTCTTGCACATAATAAGCGCGCACTTTTTCATCTTTGATTTTGGCAACTTCTTCCATTATGTTTTTTTCAAGCAAGGCTTTTTGCTCAGGTGTTGAAGATGGTTGCCCCTTAAAGTTTTTATCCCACAAAAGCTGCATTAACGGAGTGGTATCTTCCATCATTTTGGCAAAGGCATCGGCGCCTTTGGCTTGCAAAAACTCATCAGGATCCATTTTATCAGGCAAAAACATAAATTTTAAAGAATAACCGGCGGAAAGAATCGGCAAGGCGCGGTCAACCGAGCGTAAGGCGGCTTTAATACCGGCACTGTCACCGTCAAAGCATAAAATCGGCTCCGGCACAATTTTCCATGCTTCTATAATTTGATCTTCGGTTAAAGCGGTGCCCATCGGGGCGGCGGCATAACCAAAGCCGTATTTATCAAGCGCGATAACGTCCATATAACCTTCGCAGATTATAAAGTTGCGGGCGGAAAAACCGGCATCGCGGGCAAAGTTAATGTTATAAAGCATTTTGCGCTTGTTAAATACCGGTGTTTCCGGCGAGTTTAAATATTTAGGCTGTCCGTTGCCCATAATGCGCCCGCCAAACGCAATTACGCGTCCGCGCTTGTCGCGAATCGGTATCATAACCCGCTCGCGGAAAAAGTCATGCGGGGAGCGATTACGATCTTCAGGAATGGCAATTAAGCCTAATTCCGCCATATCATGCTCGTTTACACCTTTGGAGCCTAAATAAGCCTTTAAGGCGTTATTGGCAGGCGCGTAGCCCAAGCGGAACTTTTTAATCAGTTCATCATCAAGACCGCGACGGTGAAAATATTCAAGCCCTTGCGCTCCTTCACGCAGGTACAGTGTGCGTTCATAAAAAACGGCGGCAAGCTCCATAATGTCATATAATGATTGGCGTTTTTCCTGCTCTGCGCTGTGCTCTTTGCTGAATTTGGGCATGGGTAGACCGGCTTTGTTTGCCAATTTTTCAAGGGCGTCCATAAACGGAAGATTGTTGGCTTCCATTTCAAATTTAATGATGTCGCCATGCGCGCCGCAACCAAAACAATGGTAAAATCCTTTGGCTTCATTAACGGTAAATGACGGAGTTTTTTCATTGTGAAACGGGCATAAACCGGTATACTCGCGTCCTTTGCGGGTGAGCTTTACCTTTTCAGCAACCACATCGGCAACTGATATGCGGCTGCGGAGTTCATCTATAAATTTTTGTAAATCAGATTCCATACCCGTAAAATATTTGTAACCTACGCTAACAACTGTTTGATAACTTCAGATGCTTTGCCGAAATCCATTTGTCCGGCATAAGCGCCGCGCAATGCGCCCATAACTTTACCCATGTCTTTGATTGACTGCGCGCCGGTTTTAGTAATTACGCCTTTGATAACGTCAGTCATTTCGGCTTCAGAAAGCTGTTTGGGTAAAAAGCGCTCAATAACAACAATTTCAGCCTGTTCTTTTTCAGCCAATTCAGGACGATGACCGTCGTTGTATAGCTTGATTGATTCGTTACGCTGTTTAATCATGCCTTGCATCATGGCTAAAAGTTCGCTGTCATCAGCTTGCTTTTTGCCTTTGCCGCGGGCGTCAACATCTTTTTCTTTCATGCCAGCAATAATCATGCGGATGGCGTTAACTTCCGGCATGTTTTTACTTTTCATCGCCTCTTTTAAGGCGTTTTGCAAATCTTCACGTAACATTTTGTTCTCCTTGTTTTATAATTTTTCATTAAAATTGAGATAAATTGATTTACCGTACGGCGACGGGTTGGTAACCACAATGTTAAACAGCAAATTGTAGCCCGGTTCCAGACGTAGAATCGGCAAATAATGGGTGGTGTTTAACAAAACATTGCCTTGCTTGTCATAAATGTCAACTTTAATCGGCGGAATGTTGGTTACATATTTGCCGGTGTTGGCAATAGAGCCGTTAATCTCAATTTTAGCAATGTTGTCTTTGGTAAATTCACGTGTGGCAATGTCTTTAAATTCAAGATTGCGACCATAAGGAATACTTTCAATCTGAATTTTGTCATAAAAGTTTTCGGCGCGCGGAAAAATGCGCACAATGTCATAGCGCATGTAATACAAAGCCGCCAGGATTGAAAACAGAGCCACAAACAACAAAATAAAATTAACCGTGTGTTTGTAGCGGGTAACATTTACCACTTTAATTTTTTCAACGGTTCTAACTTCAGGTTCATTGAACAGGTTTTCAGTTTCTTTGGAAACGCGTTCAAAGATTTTATTTATATTCTGAGACGGACCTTTGATGTTTTTTTTGAGGCTGTCTTCAGGATATGCAGTCCAGATTTCACCGCATTCGGCGCAACGCATGGCTAAACCGGCATCTTTAATCAGGTTGTCGGGCAGGTCATATACCGAATTGCATTTAGGACACTTTATTAACATTTTTCCTCAGGTTGTAACTAAAAGTTTTTCCAATAATTTTTACATTATGCACAAAAAACTCAGAAATCAAAGAAAAAAAGTATTTTATTAAACGGATTATTGTTATATCCTGATAACAAATAAATTTAAGGAGGCTTTATGGCTGTTGATAAAAGCTATACGGATGAGCCGGTAGTTGATATGCAAAACGTTAGCATACGTTACGGGCAGGATCCGGAGGTGCTGAGCGATATTAAGCTCAGTCTGACAAAAGGGTCGTTTCATTTTTTAACCGGTAAAAGCGGCGCGGGTAAAACATCGCTTTTAAGCATGATGTATTTGGCGCAAAAGCCGAGTCGCGGCACGGTTACGGTTTTTGGTACCAATATCGGGTTTGCCAACCGCGATACCATGGCGTTGATGCGCCGCCGTATCGGGGTGGTTTTTCAAGACTTCAGGCTGTTAGAGCACATGAGCGCTTATGATAATGTGGCGGTGCCCTTGCGGGTGAGAGGCATGAACGAGTCTGAAATTGCCAAGCGCGTAAAAGAGCTGTTGCATTGGGTGGAGCTTGATAAAAGCGTTAACAAAATTTGCAGTACGCTTTCGGGCGGTGAAAAACAGCGGGTGGCAATTGCGCGGGCAGTGATTAATCGTCCGGAAATTTTGCTTGCCGATGAACCGACCGGTAACGTTGATGATGATATTGCCGGTAAATTAATGAAGCTTTTTGTAGAGCTTAATCGTCTTGGCACTACCGTGGTGATTGCCACCCATAGTCAGGAGCTGATAAATCAATATAATTATCCGCGGATTCATCTTGAAAATCATGCGCTTAAAATTTTTCCGGCATTAAGGAGAATTAGCAATGAACAGTAAAATTATGATTGCCTCACATTCAGAATTGCCGCTTAAAAAAGATAAAGCCAATTTGTTTTTGCAGATTATTATGGCGATTGCCGTGTTTTTGTTTTCAGTGGCGTTGGCGGGATATTTGCTGATAAACTCAGTGGCGGATAGTTGGCAGAGCAACATAAACGGCAGTCTGACCGTGCAGATTATGCCGGCAAATGAAGAATTAAGCGAGCAAGAGGCGGAGTTACGCGTTAATAAAGTGATTACTTTTTTTGAAAACAGGCAAGGTGTTAAAAAAGTTACGCTGATGAGCGATACGCAGCTTAAACAACTGATGAGTCCGTGGCTTGGTGCACAAGTTGATGTAGCAAGTCTACCATTACCGAGATTGTTGGAAGTTTATTTAACCTCGGAGCAAGGGTTTGATTATGCGGCGGCGGCAAATGATTTGCATGAAGTAGCCCCGTATGCCTCAATAGATGATCATCGGGTTTGGCTTAATCGTTTGCTTAAATTGGCGTCATCAGTAAAGGTGTTGGCAATGTCCGTTTTGCTGATGATTTTAACTGTTTGCGTGCTGTCAATTTTTTACGCTACCTGTACCAGTTTGGGGATTCATAAGGATATTATTGAAATTTTGCATATTATGGGCGCTAAAGACGATTATGTGGCACGCCAATATGCTAATCGGGGATTGTTTATCGGTTTGCGCGCAGGAGTATTCGGAATTGCCTTGGCTTTGGGAGCTTTTTCGTTGCTGCACTACGTGGCGGAAGGTATGAATAAGGGTCTGCTCGGAGATGTCAGCTTGTCTTTTTCCGGTTGGATTGCTTTGGCGTCGTTACCGGTATGGACGGCGCTACTTTCAATGGCAACTTCATATTACGCGGTAAGGCGCACTTTAGGAAAGATTATGTAAATGCGAAGAATCGGCTTTTTTGCTTTAGCCTCCGGTATGGCGTTTTTAATTATGTGGCTTGGCGGTTTTATGGCGTTTCATCAATATATTCGCAATTATCCGACCGATACGTCGCAGCCGACTGACGCAATTGTGGTTTTGACCGGCGGACGCAACAGAGTGGCGGAATCTATAAGGCTTTATAATGACGGGTTGGCTGATTTGCTGATAATTTCCGGTGTGGGCGTGCATGTTACACTTAAACAGTTGGAAGCCCAAAACAAAGTTACCATTACCCGCAATCGGCAAAATGTGATTTTAGGCAATGAAGCTACCAACACTATTGAAAACGGCATTGAAGTCAGCGAATATATTCGGCGCAATAATGTTGCCTCGCTTAGGCTTGTTACCTCATACTACCATATGCCTCGCAGCGAGCAGGAAATTTTATCGCGTAATCCTGATGTTAAAATTGTTTACCATCCTGTATATTCGCAAAATGTTTCGGATAAATGGTGGAAACGGTGGGGAAGCTTTTACTTGATGGCTATGGAATATAACAAATTTATTTTTGTGTATATAAAATCGTTTTTTATCAGATTAACGGAAGGAATTTAGCATGATTTATATTCGCTCTTTATTTGCCAATATCTTTTTTTTCGGCACTTTGGCTTTCGGCTGCATTTTGGCGCCGCTTGTCGCGCTTTTGCCGCATAAATGCACGATGTTTTGGTGGGATAAAACCATTATGCCGGTGTGTTTATTCTTTTTGAAGATTTTTGCCGGAATGAAAATTGAGTTCAGAGGGGTTGAAAATATTACGAAAAAGCCGGCACTGTATGCTTGCAAGCACGAATCGGCGCTGGAGACCTATTCATTTACACAAGCCGTGCCGACAACCTCTTATGTTTTGAAAAAAGAGCTGACCTATATTCCGTTTTTCGGGTGGTCGCAGCATTTTTACGGCATGGTGCCGGTTGACCGCAAGGGCGGTTCTTCAGCGATGAAAAATATGCTCAAAGAAGTGGCAAAAAAAATGCAAGCCGGTCGTCCGGTGATTATTTTTCCGGAAGGAACGCGCTGTAAACCGGGGACTACCAAGGGCTATAAACCGGGGTTTCTGTTTGTGGCGGAAAATTTGGACGTTGAAATTGTGCCGGTGGCGCTCAATACCGGCTTGTTTTGGGGGAAAGCCTCGTTTTTACGTTATCCCGGAACAGTGGTGTTTGAGTTTTTAAAGCCGATGAAAGCGGAAAAAGGCACTGATAAAAAAGCCTTTATGGCTGAGCTTGAAAAGCGCATAGAGGATAAGTG
>JAJWCP010000018.1 GCA_021617435.1 Pseudomonadota bacterium | reverse complement strand
AGTTCGTCCGGACGCACGGAAACTTATCACCGCCGGTTGGAGTTTAAGGATTCTCACATTACATTTATGTTCGGCTTTACGTCTGATAAACAAATTGCTTATAACTGGAGCTCTAGCCGCGACTATGCTCGTAAAGTGGAAGAAGATATTGAAAATATAATATCTTATGCGGCAATTAATACGGAACTTGCGGAAAATCGGCAAAAATATTTAAGCGAGACCGCAGTTGAAGCATTTGATTTGGATGATGTGGTTAAATCAATTAAAAGCAAGCACCACAAAGAAATAAAGTTGAAAAAAAATAATCTGAGCAAAACTGAGCTCAAAAAACTATCTAAGACTGAATTTCTGGATAAGATTTTAAATAAAAAATGCAAAACTCGCTAAACGGAGCAGCCGATGAACAGATTTTTGAGCCTTCTTTCCCAAAACAAATATATTCACGCTGAAAAGCCTTTAATAGTAAAAGATGTTATTTTAGCGCAAAAAAAAATGGTAAAAGACGGGTATCCCTTTTTGCCGGAAGCGTTTTTAAATTTTTTGCGGCATTATAACGGAGTTTTAGCAAACGATTCGGCTCTGTTGGGCATTCCGCCGCTTACCAACAAACAGCTTGATATAATTAAATTCAACCGCGAATTTAATAATGATTTGTCGGTGGTTATTCTGGGCTATGATGACTTTTGCTATCTGGTTTACAATAAGCCGTTAAATTGTTATCAGTTGGTTGACAAAGGCGGGGATATGGTGCTAGAAGAGTTTGCAGATGATGAACTTGAATATGCTTTGATTAGTGTTTTACATGTTGACGCAGCAGAATAATATATTTAAAAATACGCCGGAAAATATCAGCTATGCCGCTTCGGTTATTAAAAGCGGCGGTTTGGTTGCTTTTCCGACTGAAACGGTTTACGGATTAGGCGCTAATGTTTATAACGCCAAAGCCGTTGCCTCAATTTTTGCCGCCAAAGGACGTCCGGCTTTTAACCCGCTGATTTCGCACATTGCCGAAAAAGATTTTTTGCAAGAATATGCGAATGTTGATTCGCGCGTTTTGGCACTTGCTGAAAAGTTTTGGCCGGGACCGCTTACTTTTGTGCTGAAACGCATTGATGAAAATCCGGCGCTTGATTTGGCTTGCGCTGGCTTAAAAACCGTTACCGTTCGTATGCCCGACCACCCCACGGCGCTAAGCTTAATTAAAAGCAGTGGCGTGCCGATTGTGGCGCCGTCGGCTAATCGTTCGCAAACCGTAAGTCCCACCACGGCTCAACATGTTGCTGACAGCCTTGGCGATAAAGTTGATGTTATTTTAGACGGCGGACCGTGCCGGGTAGGAGTTGAATCCACCATCATTGATGTAACCGGCAAAAACGTGGTGTTGCTCCGCGCCGGCGGTATCGCTTTAGAAAATTTGGAAGCTTTTTTAGGCGAGAAAGTGCTTATCTCGCACGGCAATCCTGACTTGCCGAGCTCTCCGGGGCAAATGCTCAAACACTATGCTCCCTCGCATGATTTCAGGATTAATGCAACCAGCCGCGAGCCTGATGAATTTTTTATCGGCTTTGGCAAAGTGGCGGATTGTGACCTTAATTTAAGCCCGCGCGCTGATTTATGCGAGGCTGCTGCCAATCTGTTTGCTTATATGCGTCTTGCCGATTCGCAGGATAAATATTCTAAAATCGCGATGTCTCCGATTCCGGAAAGTGGTTTAGGTCTGGCAATTAATGACCGTATCCGCCGCGCGGCGTACAAAAAATAGAAAGATATTGACATTTGGCAATTAAAGACTACTCTTTTTAACAGACATAAAATTTTATGGAGGAATAACATGGCACAAAAATGTTGTTGTGATGATAATTGCAAATGCGGTTGTCATGAAGGCAAAGAATGCACTTGCGGCACTGATTGCAAATGTGAAGAAGGCTGCAAATGCGGCAAAAAATGTAAATGCGCCTGCAAAGTTATGAGTGTAACTTTGTTGGCTTTGGGTGTTGTTTTAGGCGGATTTTTTCCCGGCTATTACTACTATCATGCCAAAATGGATTCTAACACCGTGCTAGTAAAAGGCTTGGCGGAAATGAATGTTAAGGCTGATTTGGCGGTTTGGAACATTAAATTTGTGGTAACCGGCAATGATGTGGTTAAAGCTCAGCAGGAAATGGCGGCGCAAACCGTTGTGGTTAAAAACTTTTTGTTGAAAAATCAGATTGCTGAAAATGAAATCAGCGTCGGCTTGTTGGAAACCACCGACCGAATGGCCGATATGTACAATTCCGGAAATGATAACAATGTCCGCTTTATTTTAACTCAAAATATGACGGTTAAGTCGTCCGATGTTGATAAAATTGCCGCCACCTTAAACAAATCGGGCGAGTTGGTAGCCAAAGGCGTTATTTTTAGCCGTAGCTATGATTATCCGGTTTCATACTTGTTTACCAAGTTAAATGAAATTAAGCCCGAAATGTTGGCGCAAGCTACTAAAAACGCGCGTGAAGCCGCGGAGGAATTTGCTAAAAATTCCGGAAGTTCAGTCGGTAAAATCAGAGTCGCCAATCAAGGCGTGTTCTCAATTTTGCCGAGTGAACAGACCATGTACACTTCCGAAATGCAGCAGATTAATAAAAAAGTCAGAGTTGTTTCCACCATTGAATATTGGTTGAAATAACCATTAAATTTTTAAGGCATGCAGCTCATTTTTATAAAAAAATGATAACAGTGCAAAAAAATGCTTGATTATTTTTTATTTATGGAATATGAGTTGCTTGTCTTTGATACAAAGTGCGGCCGTGGCGGAATTGGTAGACGCGTAACGTTGAGGTCGTTATGAACTAAGTTCGTGAAGGTTCAAGTCCTTTCGGCCGCACCAAACATCTTTCAAAATTATCTCGCAATGTTTTGTTAAAAGGAGGCGCCATGTTAAGAATTTATAAATCTGAAGATGGCGGCAAGTTGGTCAAACTCAAAAAAAACAAAGTTGCGGCGCTTTCATGGTATAACTTAATTAATCCTACAGCTGAAGAAATGGAAAAAGTTTCTTCTCAGCTGAAACTGGACCCTGACATGCTAAAAAACGCTCTTGATCTTGATGAGCGTTCGCGAGTTGAATTTGAAGACGGCGTGTTGTCGCTTATTGTTAATTTGCCGTTGTTAGATGATGATGGGCATTTTGACACACTACCGTGCGGTCTTGCTTTTACCTCGCGTAATTTTATGACTATTTGCTCGCGCGATAATCGCATTTTAAGCTCCTTTAACAAAAATACCGCCAAAAGTTTTGATACGCGCGAGCGCGGGCGCTTTTTGCTCTCAATTTTATCAAAGTGCACGCAGTTTTACTTAAAATATTTAGCGATTATCAATCAACGTACGGAAGAAATTGAATATTCATTGCGCAAAACCACTCAAAATAAAGCGCTGTTTAAGCTGATTGAAATTCAAAAATCACTGGTGTATTTTACCACAGCATTAAAAGATAACCATTTGGTACTGCTTAAAATTTTACGGATGATTAATTCGCCGGCTATGTCAAAGCTGATTAAATTTACCGATGATGATATTGATATGCTTGAAGACGTTATTGTTGAAAATAAGCAGGCGATTGAAATGGTTGATATGCATCGTTCCATTTTGGAAGGTATGATGGACGGCTTTGCCTCTATTATCAATAATAACCTCAATTTAGTGATGAAGTTTTTGGCGGCAATCACGATTATTTTATCAATTCCGACCATGCTCGCCAGTTTTTGGGGCATGAATGTTCCGGTTCCCGGCTCCGGCAATCCGTATGGCTTTCTGATTGTTATGGCTATATCCGCCGTGGCCACAGTGTTTGCGATTATTTATTTTCGTAAAAAAGGTATGTTTTAAGTATAAAACCTCGCGTTTAACGCGGGGTTTTATACTTGCTTTTTAAGCTAAAAGGCGTTCCAAAAACGTAAACCGGCGTCAACTATAATCTTTAAGAATAAAATTGCGATAACCGTTAAAATCACGATTCTGATAATCTTATGACCGTTTTTAATCGCAAGTCCCGCGCCGACGTAATTACCGGCAATACTGAATACGGCAACTGTTAACCCAAGCGGAATAATAACCACGCCGTTCCATAAAAAAATCATTAATGAAAAAATATCGGCTGTCATATTAACGATTTTGGCGTTTCCTTCTGATTGCAACAATCCCATTTTGGCAATTCCCGAATAAACCAAAATCAAAAAAGTGCCGGATGCCGGACCGTAAAACCCGGCGTACATCGCAAGCAAAAAGGTTGCGACCGATACAACTACATACTGTTTAAGCCGTGCAATCGGCTGAGTCTTATGAGGCTCTAAATCTTTTTTAAGCAATACATACATTGCGATTAACGGCAGCAAAATCAGGAGCAGAATTTTGAAAATAAGCTCGTCAACCATCAATGCGCATTTGGCGCCCGCCATGCCGCCGAAAGCCGCGGTGATAACCCCGATAACCGCCAATTTATAATCAATGCACTTGTGTTTGCAATAGCGGGCGGTTGCCACAATAATCCCGCAGGTTGCCGAAAGTTTGTTGGTGTATACCGCCGTATGTGCCGGAAGCCCCGCAATCATGTATGCCGGCAATGAAATTAAACCGCCGCCACCCCCGATGGAATCAACAACTCCGGCTAAAAACGCAAATGGGCATATAATTAAAAACATAGACATAGTGAGTTCCATTGCGGTTTCCTTATAACGTTAATACAACATACTGTGCAGATAATGGAATATATTAGCCAAAGAGTCAAGGTGCAAACTTAATATTATCGGCAACATTTTTCTGTATATATTTAAAATATTGGCTTTAATTACAATATAAAATCGCTATAATAAACCGTAATTCAAATTATGGGAGCAGACTTTGATTTTGGGATTGATTATTGCGCTTGCCGCCTTTTTGGCTGACTTTTTAAGCAAATATTACATAGCGGAGCTTTTTGCTAAAGATGCTGCGATAAAGTCATTTGGCAGTTATTTTAATCTGGTGGAAGCTTGGAACACCGGTGTCAGTTTTTCAATGTTTAATGACGGCGGCATATTGGGCACGGTTTTGCTCTCAGCCTTTGCGCTCGGCGTGGTAGCGTTTTTGTTCTCATGGTTGCGCCATGAAAACAAAAAAATTATTCAGGTTGCCTTGGGGCTCATTATCGGCGGCGCATTGGGCAATGTGGCGGATCGTATTCGCTTTGGTGCAGTGTATGACTTTTTGGATTTTCATTACGGCGCTTGGCATTGGCCTGCGTTTAATGTCGCCGACAGCTTTATTTGTGTTGGTGCTTTTCTGATTATTTTGCATAGTTTACTGAGCTCTGAAAAACACTCAAAGAAGGAGATTGTTAAATGAAAAAATTGTTAGGTTTAATGTTGGCATTGTCTTTTGCCTTATGCGCCTGCGGCTTAACCAAAGAAAAATTAGGGTTAAAACGCAACGTGCCTGATGCTTCGCAAGTTGAGGCGCGCCAACCGCTTGATTTGCCGCCTGATTTTTCAACTCTGCCGGATTAATAATATTAAGGTAAAAGATGAATAAAGTTTTTATCCGTGTTGTTTTGCTGTCGTTTTTGCTTTGTTCCGCTTCTGAAGCAAAGTTGCTTGACGCTGAAACATTTACCTTAAAAAATGGTTTGCAGGTTGTGGTTGTTCCTAACCATAAAGCTCCGATTATTAAGCAAATGTTGTGGTATAAAGCGGGCAGTACGGATGAACTTGCGGGTAAGGGCGGTATCGCGCATTTGCTTGAGCATTTAATGTTCAGAGGCACGGTTAAAGTCCCAGGTTCGTCATTTAATGATATTGTGGCGCAAAATGGTGGTGACGCCAATGCTTTTACCTCGCATGATTTTACTGCTTATCATGAATTTGTTGATATTAATCGGCTTGAAGTTATTATGGCGCTTGAAGCTGACCGCATGGCTAATTTACAAATAGATGACAATGCATTTGACAAAGAGCGGAAAATTGTTTTTCAGGAGCGTCAACAGCGGGTTACAAACAGTCCGACGGCTCGTTTTGCTGAAGTCTTAGAGCGCACGCTGTGGCAAGATTATCCCTATGCGCGACCTGTTACCGGCACTGAGGCTGAAATCATGAATCTGAGCAAATCAGACGCCGAAGCTTTTTATCAGCGCCATTACACGCCTGACAATGCGGTTTTGGTGCTTGCCGGCGACATTGATTACCACACGGCTTACAGGCTTTCTAAAAAATATTTCGGCAAAATTAAAAAACAGCGCGGTATGCCGACTGCTAAACCGATATTTTCTCGTTGGTCGGAAAAAAATGTTTATCGGGTTGAAACTACTATGCCGGAAATTAAATCGCCGCGGGTAGTTCGCAAATACGTGGTGCCGTCATTGACTGAAAATGAAAAAACGGCTTATGCGTTAATGCTGTTTTCAAAATATTTAGGCGAGGGCGATAACTCGTACATGAGCAAAAAGCTGGTGCTAACCGGTAAAGCCACTGCGGCTACATCGTCATACAATGCTGTAAGTCGCGGCGTCGGAACTTTTAGCTTGAATATTTTACCGGATGCTTCTATCTCTGTTCAACAGGCTGAAAATATAATCGGTTCGGTTGCCTCAGATGCCTTAAATGCCTTGACCGATGATATTTTGCAAACTGAAAAACAAAAACTTACCGCCGGTTTGGTTTATATCCGCGATAATCCTGAAGATGCGGCTATGTTTGCCGGACAAATGGTTGCGGCTGATATTGAGCTTGATAAAATAGAAGCCTATGAAGACAATGTTAATGCGGTAACGCTTAATGATGTTAAAAATGCCGTTAGCGCCATGCTTGCCGATTCTACCAATATCACCGGCTTGCTGTTGCCCGAAAAAAATGTTAATAAGGAGGGCAAGTAATGAAGCATCGCACCTATTATCATCGCAGTTTGTTTGGCGCTTGGGTTAAATGGTTGTTTTTTATCGCGATTGCGGCGGGCGCTTTTTACGGCTATAATCAATATTCGTCTCGTCAAAATTTTGACGCTGAAAAAATTGTGGCAAATTCTGCCCTTAAAGCCAAAACTTTTGATAAAATCCCTGAAGAACTTGTTTCTCCGATGGGGATTAAGTTTTGGTTTATGGAAGATAATACCAACCCGATAATCAGTATCAGCTTTATGTTCAAGCGCGCTGGTCGCGCCTATGATTCTGAGGGTAAAAACGGCACTGCGGCGGTCGCCTCTGAATTGCTTAAATTAGGCGCAGGTGATTATTCTCGCGCTGCTTTTCAGGAACAACTGGAACTGAACGGAATCAATTTGGATTTTACGGCCGGTCTTGAAAATTTATCCGGACAAGTTGTTACGCCTGCTCAAAATTTACGTACGGCGGCTGAGTTGTTGCGCGCGTCCTTGCTTAATCCGCATTTTTCGGATTCTGATTTAAAGCTGACGCAAAATGCGCTGCTCGGCGCGCTTAAACTGCAGCCCGAAAAAGCCGAAAACGAGCTTAATTTAGCCTTTTCTGAAGCATTGTTCGGCTCGCATCCTTACGCCGTCAATCCGCTTGGCAAAGAAGCTGATGTAAAATCATTAACGGTGGCAGACTTGAAACAATACGCGGCGCTGTGCTTTGCCAAAGATAATTTAATTATCGGTATTGCCGGAGATATTTCAGCTGAAAAAGCCAAGCAAATTACAGATTTTATTTTCGCTGATTTACCTGAAAATTCACAAAATGAGGAATTACCGGCTCCTGAAATGAATTTAGAACCGCGCACAGTAAATATTGAACGCGATACGGCGCAAATCAGCAGTAATTTTGCCATACGCGGAGTTGCGCGTTCGGATAAAGATTTTTATCCGCTTTATATTGCCAATTATATTTTCGGCGGTTCCGGTTTAACCTCGCGTTTGTCGCTCAGCGCGCGTGAAAAAGAGGGCTTAACGTACGGGATTTATACTTATCTTTCGCCGGAAGAAAAAGCTCCGCTTGTGTTGGGGCAGTTTTCTTCCACTCCTGAAAATTATGAGCAAATGCGTAAAATCATGCTCAAAGAATGGAAAAAGTTTGCTAAAAAAGGCGCAAGCGCGGCAGAGCTTAAAGCCGCCCGCAATTATTTGTTGTCCTCATACAATTTGCGCTTTGCTTCAACTGACGGAATCTCGGATATGCTGGTTTCCATGCAGTATTATAATTTAGGACGCGACTTTTTGCAAAAACGCAACGATTATATCCGCGCGGTAACTTTAGATGAAGTTAATGCCGCCGCGGCAAAATATTTTGGTAATTTTCCGATGGAATTAACTATCGGCAATGTAAATAAAAACAAAGGAGTAAAATGATGTTTGGATTTGATAACGCAAACAAAACCAAAGCCTGGAAAAAACTTGAAAGCGAATATAAACGCATTAAAAAAACACAAATGCGCGAACTTTTTGCCAAAGACCCCAAAAGAGCGGAAAAATATACCGTTCAACTTAATGACTTAATTTTAGATTATTCTAAAAATCGCTTTGATGATAAAGTTTTGGACAGCTTGTTTGCATTAGCTAAAGAACGCCGCCTTTCTGAAAAAATTACTGAAATGTTCTCCGGTGAAAAAATTAACAACACCGAAAATCGCTCGGTTTTGCACATTGCTTTGCGTAATCGTTCTAACCGCAAAATTTTAAGCGATGACAAAGATGTTATGCCGCAAATCAATGAAGTTTTAGCCAAGATGAAAAAGTTTTCCGACGCGGTGCGTTTTGGTGAATTTAAGGGGTATACCGGTAAAAAACTGACTAATATCGTAAACATCGGCATCGGCGGCTCTGATTTAGGACCGGTTATGGTATGTGAGGCATTGCGGCGCTATTGGGCAAAAGACATTAACTGTTACTTTATTTCTAACATTGACGGCACCGCTTGCGCTGAAGTTTTAAATAAGTTAGACCCTGAAACCACTTTATTTATTGTGGCTTCCAAAACTTTTACCACTATTGAAACCTTAACCAATGCCCGAACCTGCCGCAAATGGTTGGTAAACGCGCTTGGCGAACATGCGGTTGATAAACACTTTGTGGCCCTTTCCACCAACAAAGAAGAAGTGGTTAAATTCGGCATTAATCCGGATAATATGTTTGCTTTTTGGAGCTTTGTGGGCGGTCGTTATTCATTGTGGTCAGCAATCGGTTTAATAATTTGCATTGCCGTCGGCTTTGAAAATTTTGAAAAACTTTTAGACGGTGCGCACGCTATGGACGAGCATTTTCGCACTGCCGCTCCTGAAAAAAATCTGCCGGTTATTTTAGCTTTACTCGGAGTTTGGTATAACAACTTTTTCAATGTTCACCGCTATGCTGTTGTTCATTATGATCAATATTTACAATATTTACCGGCTTATTTGCAGCAACTGGATATGGAAAGCAACGGCAAGTCGGTTGACCGCAACAATAACTTTGTGAAATATGCGACCGGACCGGTATTGTTCGGCGGCGCCGGCACCAATGTTCAGCATTCGTTTTTCCAACTTTTGCATCAGGGTACTGAAATGGTTCCGGTTGATTTTATCGTGCCGGCCATTTCCCACAATGAGCTCGGCAATCATCACCGAATTTTGCTTTCAAACGTATTAGCGCAGGGCGAGGCATTAATGAAGGGTAAAACCATGAATGAGGCGGCGGAAGAGCTCCGCAAAGCCGGAAAAACCAAAGAAGAAGCCGAGTTTTTGAAAAAATATAAAAGCTTTAGCGGCAACCGCCCGTCTAACACCATGTTGCTTAAAAAGATTGATCCGTTCTCACTTGGTATGTTGATTGCGCTTTATGAGCATAAGGTTTTTGTACAAGGTGTAATTTGGAATATTAACTCATTTGATCAAATGGGCGTTGAACTCGGCAAACAACTTGCTCTTAAAATTTTGCCGGAACTTGAAGGTAATGCTTACGGAACGGAGCACGATTCTTCAACTTTGTCATTGATTAAGACCATTAAAAAACTGAGAAAATAAAATGCCGATTCGGATTTTACCTGATAATTTAATCAACCAAATTGCTGCCGGAGAAGTGGTGGAACGCCCCGCTTCGGTAGTAAAAGAGTTGGTTGAAAACGCTATTGATGCCGGCGCCGACAAAATTGAGGTGTCGTTAATCGGCGGGGGTAAAAATTTGATTGTGGTTGCCGATAACGGCAAAGGCATGGATAAAAACGAGCTTAATTTGGCGGTTGAACGTCATGCTACCTCTAAGTTGCCCGACGATGATTTGTTTAATATCAAACATTTAGGCTTCAGAGGTGAGGCGTTACCTTCAATAGCCGCGGTTGCCCGCATGAGCATAACCACACGTACCCAAAGCGCTGAAAACGCATGGAAATGTGAAATTAACGGCGGGCACAAGTCTGAAATTATGCCGGCGGCGCATACGCAAGGCACCCGCATTGAAGTGCGCGATTTGTTCTATGCGGTTCCGGCAAGATTAAAATTTTTGAAAGCCGATGCCTCGGAAGCGGCGCAATGTGTTGATATTGTCAACCGAATTGCCATGGCCAACCCGCACATATCTTTTTATTTGTACAGCGATGATAAAAAGAAAATAGCCTTGAACGCATGTCAGGGCGAGTTGTTTGACGCTCGTCTTAAACGGTTGAGTGAAGTTATGGGCAAAGAATTTGCCGAAAACTCGCTGCTGATTGATGCCTCGCGCGATGATGTCCGCATCAGCGGTTACGTCAGCCTGCCGACTTTGAACAAGGCTAACTCGTTATCGCAATATTTGTTTGTAAACAGCCGTCCGGTGCGCGATAAACTGCTACTCGGTGCCATTAAAGGCGCCTATCAGGATGTGCTTGCGTCTAATCGTTATCCGTTGTGCGCATTGTTTATTGATGTTAATCCGGCTTATGTTGATGTCAATGTGCACCCTGCCAAAGCTGAAGTTCGCTTTTATGATGCGGCAACCGTGCGCGGGTTGTTGGTAGGCTCAATCAGGCACGCGTTGTCATTGGGTGATAAAGCAACCGCCAATACCTTGAATTTGGCTGAATTTGTGCGTGATAACATTCCTGATTTTGCCGCTCAGCCTTATACCCAAAACCATACGCTTTCGCAACCGTCGGTTTTGTCGTCGGATATGCCGGAAACGGTTACTTTGGCGGAAGAAACCCGTTCAATTCCGATGTCGTCATTTTCATCTCCGATGCCGCGGCGCGCGCAAGCCGATTTACCTGATTTGGCAGGTTTTTATTCGCTCAAAGTTGAAGATGTTCCTGAAGCGCAAAATATTAGTCATGATGAAATCGGACCGTTGGGCTTGGCTAAAGCGCAGTTCCATGATACCTATATTATCTCGCAAACTTCGGATAGTATCATTATTATTGACCAACATGCGGCTCACGAGCGGATAGTTATGGAAAAACTTAAAGCCGATTTAGCGGCAGAGCACAAAGTTGTTACGCAAATGCTGCTTATTCCGGAGATTATTGATTTAAGCTATTCCGAAAAAGAAAAAATTATATCGCAAGCCGATAATTTGGCCAAATTGGGGCTGATTGTGGAAGAGTTCGGTCCACAGGCGGTGATTGTGCGTGAAATTCCGGCGCTTATATCCGGAGCTGATATTCATAAACTGATTTGCGATTTGGCGGCTGAAATTGCCGAATGGGGCGGAGAGTTTGCCTTAACCGACAAATTGCACCATATTTGCGCCACCATCGCCTGTCATGGCTCGGTCAGAGCCGGTCGCCGCTTAAATGTTGATGAAATGAATCGCTTGCTGCGCGATATGGAGCATACCGAACATTCCGGACAGTGCAACCACGGGCGCCCGACTTATGTGGAGCTGAAACTTTCCGATATTGAAAAGTTGTTTGCCCGCCGCTAATTACTCTCATTGTTGAAATACATCAAATCATGCTTATTTATTTGCTTGAAGTTTAACCTTTGGCAAAGGAGAAAAGCATGGGAACGCTGTTAAAATATTTGTTGTACGCGCTGATTATCGTAATTATTTATCTGCTCGGCGTCGGGTTTTATGAAGGAACTTTCAATAAAAATTCCACTGTTGGCGAAGTTACCTCTGATATTACCGCACAAACCAAACAAATGATTAAAGACGGCTATGATAAGACCAAAGACGTCGTTAGCGATAAAATTCAAGATAATGATTTGAAAACTACTGAAACAGGCGGTTTTGTCGCTGAATGAAAATCAATGCCGATTTTATTAACTTTTATGCCTTGAAATCAATTTTAAGGCATTTTTTTTGCCCGTACAGAAGAAAATGCCGTTTTTTGTTGGGCATAAAACTTAAAAATTGCTTTAGAAAAACCGATAATTTTGCTATTCTGCCCTCAGATTCTGAATTTAATTGTAAAAATAAGGAAAAGTCTATGGAAGAAAATGAAATTACCGCTGTTCCGACAGTCGCCGAAAACATTACCCCGACCATGATTAGCGAAGAAATGCGCCGTTCGTATTTGGATTATGCGATGAGCGTTATTGTTTCGCGCGCGTTGCCTGATGTGCGCGATGGTCTTAAACCGGTTCATCGCCGTATTATTTACGCCATGTATGAAAACGGCTATGATTGCACCAAACCGTATCGTAAATCGGCGCGTATCGTCGGTGAAGTTCTCGGTAAATATCACCCGCACGGTGACAGCTCGGTTTATGAAGCTATGGTGCGTATGGCGCAACCGTTTTCAATGCGCTTACCGCTGGTTGACGGACAAGGTAACTTCGGCTCAATGGATGGTGACGGCGCCGCCGCCATGCGTTATACTGAAGCCCGTTTAGCCAAAGTTGCTCATAAACTGATTGAAGATATTGAATATGATACCGTAGACTTTATGCCGAACTATGATGAAAGCGTGCAAGAGCCGACTGTTTTGCCGGCGCGTTTTCCTAATTTATTGGTAAACGGCTCCAACGGTATTGCCGTCGGTATGGCAACCAATATGCCGCCGCATAACTTGGGCGAAGTTATTGACGCTTGTTGTGCTTATATTGATAATCCGGATATTTCCGCCGATGACTTAATTAATATTGTCCCCGGACCTGATTTTCCGACCGGCGGCCTTATTTTAGGTCAGGGCGGCGCAAAATCAGCTTATTTAACCGGTCGCGGCTCGGTAATGATGCGCGCTAAATGCACCATTGAAGAAATCCGCAAAGACAAAGAAGCGATTATCGTTCATGAAATTCCGTATCAGGTAAACAAAGCCGCGTTGGTAACCCGCATTGCCGAATTGGTTAAAGACAAAAAGGTTGACGGCATTTCCGATATTCGCGATGAGTCAGACCGTCAAGGCGTGCGCGTAGTTATTGAAATTAAAAAAGATTTTCAGGCCGATGTGGTCTTAAATCAGCTTTATAAATACACTCCGTTGCAAACCAGTTTTGGTATGAATATGTTGGCGATTAACCACGGGCGCCCGATGATGATGACCTTAAAAGACATTATCGCCGCATTTGTTGAGTTCCGTGAAGAAGTTATCCGCCGACGCACCATCTTTAAGCTTAACAAAGCCCGCGACCGTGCGCATGTATTGGTTGGTCTTGCCATTGCGGTTGAAAACTTAGACCCGGTTATTGAGCTTATCCGCACCGCTCCCAGCCCGCAAGATGCTAAAGACGCTTTGCTTGCCAAAGCATGGTCGGCAGGTGATGTTGAGGTTTTGGTTAAACTCATTGACGAACCCGACCGTAAAGTTGAAAACGGCTTTTATCGCTTGTCGGAAGACCAAGCTAAAGCTATTCTTGACTTAAAATTACAGCGTTTGACCGGTTTGGAACGTGATAAAATTCATGAAGAATTAGTCGGTTTAGGAGAGGATATTAAAGAATATCTTTCCATTTTGGCTAGTCGTGAAAAGCTTTATGCCATTATGCGCGATGAATTGGTTGCCGTTAAAGATGAATACGCCACCCCGCGCTTAACCAAAATTGAAGATATTGAGTATGATACTGATATTGAATCATTAATTCAGCGTGAAGAAATGGTGGTAACCGTTACTGAAGCCGGATATATCAAACGCGTTCCGCTCAATGCCTACAAAGCGCAAAAACGCGGTGGTAAAGGCAAGTCAGGCATGGCTACCAAAGAAGAAGACTTTGTTACCCGTTTGTTTGTTGCTTCAACCCACACGCCGGTGCTGTTCTTCTCATCTAAGGGCTTGGTTTATAAAATGAAAGTTTATAAACTTCCGCTCGGCTCGCCGACTTCTAAGGGTAAGCCGTTTATTAATTTGTTGCCGCTTGATGCCGGCGAAAATATTACCACCATTATGAAATTGCCGGAAAATGAGGAAGATTGCAAAAATATGTCCATTATGTTTGCAACCGCGCAGGGTAATGTGCGCCGCAACTCATTGATGGATTTTGTTAATGTTCAGACTAACGGTAAAATTGCCATGAAGCTTGATGAAGGCGATAAAATGGTTAATGTTATGCTCTGCACGGAAGATAACGATGTTATGTTGGCGGCCAAGAGCGGCAAATGTATTCGTTTTCCGGTAACTGATGTTCGCGTGTTTGTAGGTCGTAACTCAACCGGTGTTCGCGGCATTAAATTAAGCGACGGTGATGAAGTAATTTCAATGTCTATGCTCAAGCACATTGACGCCACCACCGAACAGCGCGATGAATACTTAAAAGTTTCATCGGCGATTAAACACATGGAAGCCGAAGCCGGAGATGATGTAAATGTTACCGCCGAACAAACCGGAGCGCTCTCATTGCTTACGCCTGAAGAATTTAAGCAAATGCAAGAGCGTGAAGAGTTTATTTTAACAGTAACTTCAACCGGTTACGGTAAACGTACTTCATCTTATGAATACCGCGTTACCGGTCGTGGCGGACAGGGTATTGCCAATATGGAAATGTCGGCTCGCAACAAAGAAGTTGTAAGCTCGTTCCCGATAGCAGACGATAACCAAATTATGATGGTTACCGACGGTGGCAAACTTATTCGTATGCCGGTTGCCGATATTCGCGTTGCCGGTCGTAAAACTCAAGGTGTCATTTTGTTCCGCACAGCCGATGATGAAAAGGTTGTGTCGGTAACATGGCTTAACGCCGATGCCGGTGACGACGAAGAACTTGAAGAAGAAACCGGATCTGAGGTTTTGGGTGACAGCGTCGCAGATGTTGATGATGCGGCGGTTGATACCGTAACTGAGCCGGAAACGACTTCTGAAGAATAATCGTATTCCGATAATAAAACACCGTGAATCTTACAACAAATTCACGGTGTTTTAAATTGCCATAACAAAAATCAATAACAGGCAAAAATATTATTGTATCAAAGATTTGTAATGATTATCAGCTGAAAAATTTGTAATATAGTGGGCATAAATATGTTAAGTTGCTTGCAATATATAC
>JAJWCP010000017.1 GCA_021617435.1 Pseudomonadota bacterium | reverse complement strand
AACAAAGTAGCAAATTTCTTCCACCTGGACACTCCGGTCAAGCCGGAGTGTGACAGTGTTTGTGCAGGTCGCAGTATGGTAGAAATGCTCGGCGTTCTTGCCATCATCGGGGTTCTATCCGTCGGCGCGATTGCAGGTTACTCAAAGGCGATGATGAAGTACAAGCTCAATAAGCAAGCAGAACAAATCAGCTGGTTATTAAACGTATTATACCGCTATAAAGATATGTTCGGACACAGTAAAGGCTACTTTGTGCCTTACTTAAAAACACTTAATGAAATTCCGCAAGAGATGATTAAAGCTAATGACGGCCATATTTATGATACTTTCGGATTTTTATACTACATAAATACCGATAACTGCACTGATGAATTTTGCAGAGCATCTACTCTTCTTATTCAGTCGCCGACTAATTACAAAAATTTTGATGTATGCCATAATATTTTTGAAACAGCCAAAGCCTTTTCTGCGCAGCTTTATTATTTTAGTGCTTGGTCCGGTGAAGCGGGCGGGTTAGATTACCTTTATGGTGATACTTATTGTTCGTCCGTCCGTAAATGTTTAAAAGATTTATCCCAAAATGGTATGTATGAAATTTGTAAAAACTGTGCCGAAAAAAGCTGTAATTTTTATTTTAAGTATGAAATTAAATAACTAGGCATAAAAAACACCCGTGGCCTTATAGACGAACGGGTGTTTCAGTTTTACAAAGACTCTGCCATCAGCTGAGCGGACCTTTTGGATTGTTCCAAATCGGGTACGCATAAGGTATTTCTGCCTTTGACAGTTCCTGTTCTTCATAATCTTCGGGCTGTTCCGGCTCTTCAACCTCTTCTGACGCAGACTCTTCTTCCGGTTCATGACACTGGGCAATAATTTCCATGATTTCAGGCATGGTAGCGGTGCCTTCCTGGTCATTAGTGAATGCGCTTTCTATATTGCTTTCTTTGTCAGAGGCCTTGTCAATAGCCTGACGCAAGGCAACATAGCCATCCATTTCATCCAGCAGATTAATCGCCTTAAAGCTTGTGTCATAACGCTCAATGAGAGCATCCAAGCCTTTATTAAGCGCCCAAGGACCCAGTTTGGTTTGCCACTTACGTAAGATGTAATACATCTCGCAAATACCACAAACACTGGTCTGCTCATAGCCTAAAAATATTCCTATGCCAAGCGCAAGCGCTTTGTCGGCACGTTGTTCTGCTTCCTGCAACTTTTGAATTTGCAGTTTTTTTGCTTTTTCCATATCATAAAAATTTTAGTTTAGACAAAAATACCGCAAAATGAGCTAATAAGCAAGTAAAAAATGAAAAATTTTGCATTTTATGGTTTTATTTTGCAAAATAACCGCTATTATCTTGCTTAAAGGAGTTATCGCAAGTATGCAGGAATTTAAAATTGTCAGCCCGTTTGAACCGTCCGGCGACCAACCGGAAGCGATTAAAGAACTATGCGAAGGGCTAAATCGCGGCGACCGCTCGCAAGTGTTGCTCGGAGTTACCGGTTCGGGCAAAACTTTTACGATGGCTAAAATTATTGAGCAAGCTAAGCGCCCTGCCCTGATTATGGCTCCTAACAAAATTCTGGCGGCGCAGTTATACTCCGAAATGAAAGAGTTTTTCCCGAACAATCACGTGGAATATTTTGTGTCATACTATGATTATTATCAGCCGGAAGCATATATTCCGAAAACCGACACTTACATTGAAAAAGACTCCGCGATTAATGAACAAATTGACCGTATGCGACACGGCGCAACCCGCAATGTTTTAGAAGACCGCGATGTAATTATCGTTGCCTCGGTTTCGTGCATTTACGGTTTGGGAAGCATGGAATCATACTCTTCAATGGCATTCGGCTTAAAAGTCGGCGATGTGCTTGACCCGCAGGATATTTATCGCAATTTGGCGGAACTGCAATATGAACGCAATCAAATAAACTTTGTGCGCAGCACCTTCCGCGTCAACGGCGATACCTTAGATATTTTTCCGGCACACTATGAAGACCGCGCGTGGCGAATTTCATTTTTCGGTGATGAAATTGAAAGCATCAGCGAGATTGATTCCCTCACCGGCAAAAAGACAGCCGAATTAAATGAGATTACCGTTTATCCTGCCAATCACTATGTTACTCCGCGTCCGGCGCTATCACAAGCAATTACGCATATCCGCGAGGATTTGGAAATCAGGCTGAACGAGCTTAAAGCTGAAAACAAGCTTTTGGAAGCGCAGCGCTTGGAACAACGCACCCGTTTTGATTTGGAAATGCTTGAAAGCACTGGTCACTGCAAAGGCATTGAAAACTATTCGCGCTATTTAACCGGCCGCGCTCCGGGGGAGCCACCGCCGACATTGTTTGAATATTTGCCGAAGAACGCCTTACTGTTTGTTGACGAGAGCCATATTTCCGTGCCGCAAATCGGGGCGATGTTCCGCGGCGACTTTAACCGTAAAAGCACGCTTGCCGATTATGGCTTCCGCCTGCCGTCATGTATTGACAACCGCCCGCTGAAGTTTGAAGAATGGGACCGCATGCGCCCGCAAAGTATTTTTGTTTCCGCAACCCCCGGAGATTGGGAGTTAGAGCAAAGCAAGGGCACATTTGCCGAACAGGTTATCCGCCCGACCGGCTTAACCGATCCGCTATGCTTGGTGCGTCCGGTTGAAAATCAAATTGACGACTTAATGAATGAATGTAAAAAGACCGCCGCCAACGGCGAGCGGGTGCTTGTTACCACCTTAACCAAAAAAATGGCGGAAGATTTAACCGAATACCTCAAAGATAACGGCATAAAAGTGCGCTATTTACACTCGGATATTGACACCTTGGAGCGTATTGAAATTATCCGCGATTTGCGCTTGGGCGTATTTGATGTTTTGGTCGGTATTAACCTGTTGCGCGAGGGTTTGGATATTCCGGAATGTTCGTTGGTGGCAATTTTAGACGCCGACAAAGAAGGATTTTTGCGTTCCACCCGCTCTTTGATTCAGACTATCGGACGAGCTGCGCGCAATGCGCACGGGCGGGTAATTTTGTATGCCGACAAAATTACCGGCTCCATTAAAGCCGCGCTTGATGAAACCAACCGCCGCCGCGAAAAACAAATTAAGTATAATATTGAACACGGCATTACCCCGCAAACCATCAAAAAGAGCATTTCTTCCACCTTAAAAGAAATGACCGAAACCGACTTTGTAAAAGACGACGCGGCAAGCAAAGAAGATATTAAAAACATTGAAAAGAAAATTAAAGAATATACCAAACTGATGAAAGAAGCAGCGCTTAATCTGGAATTTGAGCAAGCGGTTATCTACCGTGACAAGCTCAAAGAGCTTGAAGCATTAGCTATTAAAAATTTATAACCCCAAAATAATCAGTTAAATTGCGTATTAACTTTTGCCCACAAAGCTTCTTAAAGTCTAAATTAGATGTTGATTTAGACCTTAAGTTGTGATATGGATAATTAACAACAATTTATAAATGGTTTTAATATGACAGAAGAAAACAAAGACAATAGCGGCTTAAAAATACTCAAAAATTTTACAGCTTTTTTAAAAGCCGATATTAAAGGCTCCAACTTCAAAACACTAAAAGGGCTTATAACCTTTTTACGCTATTTGTTGTATATCGTGCTTTATGCTAAATTTTTGTATATGATGAATCTTTTAACTCATGACACATTAGATACAGATTTTTATGAGGCGTGTGTTCCTGTCGGCTTTTTTAACATTTATTCGGCAGAACCTGTTATATCCTTTACCATTTTCAGCTTTTTAGAAAGCTACGCACATGTAAATCTTGCCGGTGATATGCATTTATGCCTGCCGAGCGCATATTATTTTGTGGTTTTGGCATGGTATTTTCTTTTGTTCTATACCGCATTTAAAATCTTATCATTTTGCGTATTGTGGAAAAAATTACCTTGGAAGTATGTAATTTTAGAAATCTGCGGATTAATAATTTTCCTTTCGTATCATGATTTTATAACCCTTATTCAATACGGAAGATACGGCTTAATTCCGTTTTATCTGTTAGGAACCATAATTTGCACATTTTATATGTGGGTATTTTTACTGATAGGCTGGGCGATATTAAAGTTTTTAGGTTATATATATCGTTTGCTTATAGCGCCGCCGCTCAGCCGACTTAGAAATAACAAAAAACAACATTAATATCCGTACTTATAAATGGTTTTAATATGACAGAAGAAAGCCAGAATAACAGCAGATTAAAAACATTACGATATTTATTGTATATCGTGCTTTACGGCGTTTTTGTGTATATGCTGTTAAGTTTAAATCATGACGATTTTATAGATTGGCATGCAATGTGTATTTCGGTCGGCAGTTTTAACATTAATTCAGCCGACCCTGTTGCCGACTTTACCATTTTCAGCTTTTTAGATAACACGGCAAACTTAAATTTTGCCGGCACGATACATTTATGTCTTCCGAAAATGCTTGGACTTATGCTTTTAGTTTGGTATTTTTTTGTATTATACATGATATTTAAAACTTTATCATTTTCATTGCTATCGCCAAAAAGGCGGCGGATATATGACATTTTAGAAATCTGCGGATTAATAATTTTCCTTTCGTATCATGATTTTATAACCCTTATTCAATACGGAAGATACGGCTTAATTCCGTTTTATCTGTTAGGAACCATAATTTGCACATTTTATATGTGGATAATAATGCTGTTAAGATGGATAATATTTAAATTATTTGCAAAGCGCTATTGATTATCAGATTTAACACTAACAAAAACTCCGCCGACCATAGCCGACGGAGTTTTTTATTTTTGCCATAAATCAGGCATTATTCCTGACTGAAAGCCTTTTCCTGCTTAGCAGCTTCATCAGCAGTTCTGGCAACGTTTACCAAAATGGTCTGTGAAACTTCAGGGTGCAGGTTAAGTTTTACTTGATAAATACCTAAATCTTTAATCGGTTTTTCAAGGAAAACATAACGGCGTTCAACATCATAACCGGCTTCGTTAATTGCTGCGGCAATGTCACGAATGGTAACAGAACCGTACAACTGACCGGTTTCAGCGGCTTGACGAATAAGAACAGCCTTAAAGCCTTTAAGAGCTTCGGCTTTTTCTGAAGCTTTTTCAAACAATGCTTTGTTGTGAGCTTCAAGCTCGGCTTTCTGTTTTCCAAAGAAAGCAACATTAGCTTCGGTAGCGCGCAAAGCTTTGTTTTGCGGCAACAGGTAGTTACGAGCGTAACCGTTTTTAACGTTTACTTTGTCGCCCATTTTACCTAATTTTTCAACGTGTTCAAGAAGAATGACTTCCATATTCTCATCCTCCCCTTACATAGCCACATACGGCAACAAGCCGATGTAACGTGCGCGTTTAATAGCACGAGCCAATTCTCTCTGCTTTTTGGCAGAAACTGAAGTAATGCGGCTCGGAATGATTTTGCCTTTTTCCGAAATAAAACGGGAAAGAAGCTTAACGTCTTTATAGTCAATTCTCAAAGCGTTTTCACCGGAGAAAGGACAAGATTTTCTTTTAAAGAATGATTGTTTTGCCATTTTGTTTCTCCTTAAGCTTCAACTTCGGCTTCAACAGCGGCAACATCTTCATCTGAAGACATTTCGTTGTTAAATTCGTCAACTTTAATGGTCATATAACGAATAACGTCTTCGTTTAATCTCATCAAGCGTTCATATTCAAAGATTGCTTTGGCAGGAGCAACAATGTTTAACAAAACATAATGTCCCTTGCGGTTTTTTTTGATACGATAAGCAAGGTTTTTCAAACCCCAGTTATCAACTTTTACAACTTCGCCGCCTTCTTTTTTAAGAACTTCGCTCAAATCTGAAACGAGGCTGTTTACTTGAGAAGCGCCGAGGTCCTGACGTGCAATAAGCACGCTCTCGTAATTTGCCATATAAAATTCTCCTTATGGATTCTCAACAAATAGACGCTTGTGCGTCCGGTTAAATGTATAGCCGCAAAAAACTTTCTGCGGCAAGGACAAGCGTTAATATAGCGCAAAACTTTATTTTTGCAAGCATTTTTTTATAAAGACTATTTTAACAAATTAAGTTTATGCTTGAGGTATATGTTATAAGGATTTTATGCGCATGAAAAACTTAAAAATATTTGGCTTTGCCGCAGTGCTGGCTTTACTTTCGGGCTGTACTCATACTGAAGAAGTACCGGTTAAAAACGTGCCTTTGTTTCAAGATGAGGTTATTGCTCTGCAAAACTTAAAGTCGCGCGTGTTGGTTTATTGTTTTACTTCCGCCGATTATCAAGCAAATGACTGTGCCAAACGCTTTGAATCAAAAGGTTTTGTTCGGCTTAGAGATATTCCGAAACTGCCGGCGGAATTTGACTTTTTAAAAGGCGACACCTACCCGACCCGTCGTTGGCGTAAAGACGAACAAGTTCCAAGGTGGTAACTGCCGATGCAAGCCAAAATTAAAACCATAGCTTTTAGCGGATTAGATGTTCCCGATGTTGATGTGCAAATTCAAATCAGCTCGGGAATACCTGCTTTTACTATCGTGGGGCTGCCCGATAAAGCGGTTGCCGAAAGTAAAGAACGAGTTCGCGCCGCGTTTCAAGCTATCGGAATCAGTTTTCCGGCTAAACGCATCACCATTAACTTGGCACCGGCTAACCTGCTTAAAGAGGGCTCACACTTTGACCTGCCGATTGCCGTCGGCATTTTAACCTGTATGGAAATTTTGCCGCAGGAAGAACTCTCCGAATATATCGTGCTTGGTGAATTGGGGCTTGATAATTCGGTTATGCCGGTAAACGGCGTGCTGCCGGTGGCAATTAAAGCCAACCGCGAAGACAAAGGTCTTATTTGCCCCGAACAGCAAGGCAGCGAAGCAGTTTGGGGCGGGCTTAAAAACATTGTGGCAACTCCGAGTCTGCTTGCGCTAATCAATCATTTTAAAGGGATTCAAACACTGCCGCTACCAGTTGCCAAACGGCGCAAAGAGCAAATAAGCGGGCTTGATTTGGCTGATATTAAAGGACAAGAGAGCGCTAAACGCGCGCTTGAAATTGCCGCCGCCGGCTCGCACAACATGTTAATGGTCGGACCTCCAGGAGCCGGAAAATCAATGCTGGCTTCGCGGCTTACTTCCATTTTGCCGCCTTTGAGCGCGGAAGAAGCGCTTGAAACCTGCATTATTCATTCAGTAGCCGGCGAATTAAAAGACGGCGAGCTTGACTTTACTCGTCCGTACCGTGACCCGCACCATAATGCCTCAACTTCGGCTTTGGTCGGCGGCGGGCGCAAAGCTATGCCCGGTGAAATTTCACTCGCGCATAACGGGGTTTTGTTTTTAGACGAGTTGCCCGAGTTTAACCGCAGCACCTTAGAAGCATTGCGTCAACCGCTTGAAAACGGTTGTGTTACCGTTTCAAGAGCCGAATATCATCATACTTATCCGGCGCGTTTTCAGCTAATCGCCGCTATGAACCCATGCCGTTGCGGATATTTGGGTTTTGCAGGGCAAGAATGCCCGAAAGCACCGCAATGCGCCGCAGAATATCAGGCTAAAATTTCCGGTCCGTTGTTAGACCGTATTGATATTCATGTTTTTGTGCCGCCGGTCAGCCCGTGGGAAATTTTTGAGCAAGTCAAAGGCGAATCGTCAGAAACCGTACGCAAACGCGTAATTACGGCTCGCGAAATTCAAAAAGAACGTTTTATAAAATTCGGACGCCCCGAATTGTTGACCAACTCGCAATTAAAAGGCGACCTTTTAGAAGACGCAGTGCAACTTGACAACGAGGCGCAAAAGCTTTTAATCCGCTTTGCAGAGCAGTTTAAGCTTTCCGCCCGCGGTTATCATCGCACATTAAGATTAGCAAGAACAATTGCGGACTTGCAAAATGAAACAAAAGTGCTTAAAATGCATATCGCCGAAGCGTTAAATTATCGGCGCGTTATGCCGGCAAAATAAATTACAGGAGATTAAAAAATGAAAATGTTAAAGCCGTCTAAACTTTTACTTTTTTCTTTGATGACAGCCGTTATCACCGGGCTTGCCGGTTTTGACGGCGTGTCAGCCGCGTCAAGGCAGTCGGCTTACACAGTGCGCGATATGATGGCGCGCCGCGGTCGTCCGCCCAAGAGCGTGACTAAGCCCGCCAAACGCACCACTCCTAAAGTTATCCGCAAATCAGCCGCGGAAGGCTCTTATACTAATGCAAATGTCGGAATCAGCAACGCAGCTGGTTTTGAACAAACTGTTATGCTGAACAAAGACGGCAGCCTGTTTCCGGGCGGACCGTGCGTTGATTGCCAAACAGGTCCGATTGATAAAGACGGTAGTTTGTTTCCGGGCGGTTCTTGCATAAATTGTCAGACCGGTCCGCTCATTGACACCGGTCCCTGTATTGATTGCCAAACAGGTCCGCTCATTGATACCGGTCCGTGCATTAACTGCGAAAAGCCCAAACCGCTTATTGCCAACTATGCCATTCCTTACACCCCGTATATTTATCAATCGGTTGAGCGTAATTGTTGCGCAATGGCTCCGCTTTATTTGGAACATGTTGACTTTAACCTTGACAATGTGCCGAATAACGGACCGGAAAAACTCGGCAATTATCGTTTTAGAATTTTTGGATGCCGCCGTTATGATAAGGAAGCGATATTAAACCGCGGTCGCATAATGGAAAAAGACATGAACTTCTCGCAAATTTTTGGAGAAGTTACCGGCGATTGCTACAATCTGGTTAAAATGCCTGATGATTTGTGCCTGCAAACCACTCCTTCCCCGTTGCCTGAATATATTTTAACTGCGGAAATCACCAACTTCTTTATGAACGTGTGCGACGGTTATGACTGGCAAGATGTTCAAAAACAAAATTCACGCACCGGTTCGGCTGAAATGACGGTTACGTGGCGCTTGACCAACCTTACCAAGACCAAAGTTTTGTGGGAAGGGCAAACCACCGGTTACAGCGACTTAGACAACGGCGCTGCCAATGGCGAAATTAAGCTAGTGGAAGACGCTTTTGCCGATGCCGCAAGCAATTTAAGCACCATGCCGGGGTTTGAAGATCAGCTTATGATTCGTTTGACGCCGGAAGAATTAACCGAACAGCGCAATGCTTTAATTGATGAAGAAATTGCCTTAAATCCGGCCAAATGCCGTTTTGAGGAAGAGCTTACTCAGGTTAAAAACTGCGAAATAAGCCGTCCGGAAAGCGATATTAACCAATGCCCGGCTTATATTGAGCAAAAATCAGGCGTGGTTTCAGATTATGAAGTGTTTGATAATGTGGTAGTTGAAAACAGCGGCGTTGTTTCAGACGGCGATTGCGCCAAAGTTGACGACACTTGGGTTGACATGCAGCAAAACACCACGTCATTTGACAGTCTGTGCATTGTTGACAGACCTCCGTATGAAACATTAAGTCCGGAAAATTTATATAAAGTCAGAGCCTCTGTGGTTGAAATTAACGGTAACGCCGATAAAAAAGGCGCCGGTCTGATTATTTCAGAGTCGTTTGTTTTAACTTCAGCCGATTTGGTTGATAAAACTAACAATCATTACCAAATTAAAACCATTAACGGCAAAGAGCTGACCGGTCATGCGGTACGCGTAAATCCGGTTAAAAACATTGCGTTGATTATGCTGGATACGCCTACCGAATATACCCCGCTTTCATTGAATTTAGATTTGCCGAAAGTAAACCAAAGCGGCTTTATGGTTTTGGGTATGCTTGATGTACCTGACTTTAATGACGGCGAAAACTACATTGACAACAGCGGTAAAGTTGCCGGATACCGTTATTCGGAAGACAAAGGTTCGGAAATTATGATGAACACTTTTGTACAAAACGTTACCATCGGCGGAGTTTTGATTGATGCCAACGGCACTATTAACGGGGTGGCTCATT
Organism: Pseudomonadota bacterium; assembly: GCA_021617435.1. Taxonomy (GTDB): domain Bacteria; phylum Pseudomonadota; class Alphaproteobacteria; order RF32; family CAG-239; genus CAAFZY01. Next base: position 5,847 of record JAJWCP010000017.1, on the reverse strand, counting down.
CCGGTAAAAAGACTGACAGCGGTATGGATTTGTTCCTGCCGACCGAAACCGCTTTGCGCAGCGTCGGGCTCTCAATTTGTGAAAAACTTTATGCCAAACCGAGTCCGTGGCAGCAAACGGTTTATAAACCGGTGACCGAAAAAATTATGGCTCCGGCACCTAAAGCTCCTGAAGCTATGAAAGAAAAAGACCGCAAATAAACGGTTTATCAGGTAATAAATTAATCGGTGACGGCCTTACGGCTATCACCGATTTTTTTGTTTCGTTATTTTGCATAGGGTTTGTTTTGCATTGTACCAATACAACTTATGCACCGCCTGCCAAAAAAATGTTTATTTTTTGCGCAAATAAGTTATATTCGCCTATATTTTGATTTAATTTTGAGATAAGGTGATGTTATGAAAAAAACTTTTTTATCCCCGTTTTTCACACCGGTAGCTTTCAGCTTGTGTTGGGGCGCTGTTTTGGCGGTTGTTTTAATATTTTTCCCCGAGCAAAAATTTATAATTACTGAAGACGGCGAAATTATTGAGCTGTTTACCAACATCGGTTATATTTTGATGTTGGCGACTATGTTGTTTTTATCTAAAGATTACACCGATAAAATTACCTCATGGGGAATTTATTTGTTTTTGGGAATTTGCGCCTTTTTGCGCGAAGCCGGTATTCAGCACCATTTGTCACGCACCGATTCAACCCCGTTTAAGTCACGTTTTTTCTTGAATCCGGACAATCCGTGGGGTGAAAAAATTGTGTTCGGGTTGCTCTTGCTCGTTGTTTTCGGGGCAATACTTTATTTGGGCATTAAGTATACCAAACATTTAATAACCTCATTTTTCAAGCTCAACACCGTAACATGGTCTACCGCGGTTTTGTGCACCACTTTGGTCTTTGCTAAATTTGCCGACCGCTTTCCGGGCAACTGGCGCCATAATCATGATGGAGCCTTACTGCCGCGCAATCAAATTGAAATTTGGTCTTTACTGGAAGAAAGCTCGGAAATGTTTTTGCCTTATTTGGTAATTATCATTATGGTTCAATACCACTTGCTTAAAAGCAAACAGCAATAACTTAAACGCCGGTTTTTAACACCGGCGTTTTTAATTACAGATTACGATTAACTCTTAAATAATGGACAATGCAGAAAACCGCCCAAAACTGCTCAAATATTTCATCAAACTTATCTTTATCTAAATGAGTTTTGAAAAATTCGCACGGCTCAAACATATCCTCGCGGGTTTCAATGGCAAGCAAAACCCGATTAGCATACATGCCAAGCTGAATACTTTTGCCTTTGTACGCTTCTTTTAAATTAACCAAGCGTTTAACAAAAGTAGGCAGTAATAAATAGCGCGCCTCTTCTTTATTTCCGGTATAAACTTCAAAATATTTATCTGATAAATCATCATCAGGCTTAAAACGCTCCAGACCTTCAAAGGTTTTAGTTTTTCTAAATATGCCGCTGTTTTTAAGCGCAATGGTTTGCGCCGTAAACGGCTTGTTTAAATCTATTTCAACCGCAATTCCTTGAAACACAATTTTTTCAGCTCGCTTGCCTTTTACCATATTTATATTTTTCATGGTTTGCTCGCAAATAGTCACCATGGTGTCGGCATACTTGCCGAAAAAGGCATCTTCGGCGCTGATTTCATCATATTTAGGAAAAATCAAGCTCATTTCCATCAGTTTTTGATTTATCGGCTGTCCATGGCGGTATCTGAACCCGTCAAAAAACTTGGCGAACAACTCCATAGAATCGTTTTCAACCAACGCGCGATATTTTTTTATCGGCAGACGAATGGCATAAATCATTCCCGCAATTAAAAACACCAATATGCCCCAACTGACGCTTGAGTGAACATGATTGTTAAAAAAATAAATAAACAATCCGGTCATCGGCACTAAAAACAATGAAAACCAAATCAAAAACCAAAATTGACTGTTATATTTTAATCTGATGTCTTCTTTTTTCTTTAAGAACGGAGCTAAAACTTGTTCATAATAGCCGTCAAATTTTGATTTAAGTTCAGCATGTTGCCAAATTTCTTCGCTATTGTCTTCTTCTGTAATATCGGTAGACATTTGTGTAAATCCTACTTGTTATTTAATCCTACTTGTTATTACTTAAACGTTATTATAAAACGCGTTTGGTAAACAAATATTAAAATTATTTTCATTTTTAGCTGATAAATTGCAACAAAACATCAGTCAGGGCTAAAATTATGCTTAACGTTATTTGGATTTTATTTTTTCTGCTCTCATTTGCAATGGCATGCTTTCAGGCATTTTTCGGCGGCAATCCGCTGATTTGGACGGAAATTATAAATGCCTTGTTTGCCTCGGCAAAATCGGCATTTAGCATTGCCATTAATTTAACCGGCATGCTCTGCTTATGGCTCGGTCTTTTAAAAATTGCTGAAAAATCAGGTCTTACCGATTTGCTCGCCCGCGGATTAACCCCGTTATTTAAGAAAATCATGCCGGATATTCCGGAACACCACCCCGCAATCGGTTCAATGGTTATGAATATTGCCGCCAACATGCTCGGACTTGATAACGCCGCAACCCCGATGGGTCTTAAAGCCATGGAGCAAATGCAAGAACTTAACCCGCGCAAAGACACCGCATCAAACGCTGAAATTATGTTTATGGTGATTAACGCTTCCGCAGTAACCATTATCCCGATTAATATTTTAATGTATCGGGCGGAACTTGGCTCGGCTAATCCGTGTGCGGTGTTTATCCCGATTTTAATTGCCACCTCCGCCTCAAGTTTAGCCGGATTTTTGGCAGTGGCAATCGTGCAAAAGCTACAAATATTTAACCGGATAGTATTTTCATATTTGCTTGGTTTTGCCGCATTTATCATCGGTTTGGCTTATTATTTTGCCGGTCTTGACGACGCGGTGCGCTTGACATATTCAGAAAGCGCCGGCAACTTTATTTTATTTTTGACGATTGCGGTCTTTATTACCTCGGGCGCCATTAAACGCCTGAATGTGTATGAAACGTTTATAACCGGCGCCAAAGAAGGCTTTGATATTGCCGTGAAAATTATTCCGTACTTGGTGGCAATGCTCACCGCCATTGCCGTATTGCGCGCCTCCGGACTTATGGAGATGTTTGTTTTAGGCGTTGAACGTTTAGTAATATGGTTTAATGGCGATACCGGTTTTGTTCCGGCTTTGCCGACAGCATTTATAAAACCGCTTTCCGGCAGCGGCGCACGCGCCATGATGATTGAAACCTTGCAAACCTACGGAGCCGACAGCTTTGCCGGATTTGTGTCTTCCGTTATTCAAGGCTCAACTGAAACCACTTTTTATGTTTTGGCGGTATATTTCGGCGCCATTAAAGTGATTAAAACGCGGCACGCCCTGCCCTGCGCCCTGTTTGCAGATTTGGTCGGCATTGTAACCGCTATTTATGTTTCATATTTATTTTATTAAAGGATTTTTAGCATGAAAGCTCTTTTGCAACGAGTTAAATACGCCGGAGTTATGGTTGCCGGCAAACAAGTTTCACACATTAATCAGGGATTGCTGATTTTTTTAGGCATCGCCAAAAATGATACTGCTGCGCAAGCTGATTTTTTAGCTAAAAAAGCCGCTAATCTGCGAATTTTTGAAGACAAAAACCAAAAAATGAATATGTCGGTACAAGATATTAAGGGCGAGGTTTTGGTGGTTTCGCAATTTACATTGGTAGGCGACACTTCACGCGGAAATCGTCCGGGGTTTGAAACAGCAGCCGCTCCGCAAGACGCCAATGCTTTGTATGAATATTTTTCCGACCAGTTGCGTAATGTTTATAACCTGCCGGTACAAAACGGTATTTTTCAGGCTGATATGCAGGTTGAACTTTTAAACGATGGTCCGGTTACTTTTATGCTGGAAAAATAGTGTTAATCTGTTTCAGATATGGCGCGGCCCAAAGCTTGTTTTTCCTGATGCATTTGTTCATTGTGTTCAATCTTGCGCAGTACATTGGCGCCGGCAGTTTCAATCAATTTATTTAAGAGCCGCGCGGCGGTTTGTTGTTCATCTTCTTCCGCTCCAAAAAGCACAAATCGGTTCTGATACTCGTTTACAATTTCATTTTTTAAACCGGTAACGTCTAAAGATACCACCATTTGCAAGCGTTTGTGCGCCGCATCCAAATTGTCAACTTTGGCTTTTAAAACTTTGGGAGTTATAGTATAATCGGCAATCTCAACATCATCAGTTAAGTAAAAATACTGATTATCCGCAAACTGCTCTTGCAACATTTTGGAATATTTGTTTGATTTGGCTCCGTTATAATATTCAAGCGGCTCAATATGAAGCAGTGCCAAACTTTCAGGATTAGTCGGCTTAATATCAACTTCGCGCTTAACCTCAGATGCAACTTCGGCAACAACTTCAGGCGTCGCCTCTTTAAGCGGCTTTTCTTCCGCAATAAATTCTGCCTGTACTTGTTCAATGGCTTCAGGTGGCAGATAACCGTTAATTTCAACACAAACTTTGCCGGCTTCAGATTGCATAGTGGAAGAGGATAAATCTTCAACATACTCATCAACCAAACGATAAACGAGCACGTTTATATCATGCTCGTTTAAAATGCTTTTAGCTCGCGTCAATTCCGGAAGTTTTTTAACCCCTAAAAACACCGCTTTATCAACGGCGCGAACACGAGCGCTGGCTTTACTTTCGCCCTCAATAAGCTTTTCACAGGCATTGCCATATATCGGCAACGCCTGCGTTTCAGCATTTTGCGCGTGCGCCGGCATAACTATGCCGATACATAATAAAGCAAGCCACATTCTCATTGATTATAACCAAATTTTGTTGCTGTCGGTTTGTTTGATAACCTCAGTCCATTCATTGAGTTTTTTACCGTTGAGGTCATATAATGAGGTGGTATATTTAATAGCCGGAACGTTCTTGCTCGGAGTATCAAACCAATCTGCTTCAGTGGTAAGGTAATAATCAGCGGCAGAAAGGTTGTCCGTCACGCTGAAAACGTACGAGTTGGCAAGATTGCGCTTTAAGGTATCAGTACCGTTTTCAATTCCGCCAGGTAAATCAGAGCTTTTAGCAACTGGTCTCTTAACATAAATCTTTAAGTTCGGACGGCTTTGATATAGTGAAGAAGTGTCGCGCAACAGGCGGTTTAAGGTGCGGGTCGCCGCTAATTTATAAGCCTCAGGCATGGAGGGAATTATAACTTTTTTCACAACCGGCTCGGCTTGATAAGGAACTTGCTGATTTTTGAAAGTTTGGCAGTTACCGCAACCGCAATTTAAGGTTTGATTGTCTGTTTCACACTCGCGGCGCGGTTTGGGTTGCGCAACGGTTTCAGTTACGCGCGGACGCAAAACCTCGCGGCAGGGATCGGGACGATAAGCGCAACGGCAAGGATTAACCTCGGTTTTAACTTCCTGACAAGGGCAAGGCTCAGGTTTTGTTGCCTTACATGGCGAAGCTTTAACTTCTTGACACGGGCAAGGCTTAGGTTCCGCCTTAACTTCCAGACACGGACACGGAGCCGGTTCAGCAACCGTTGCCGGAGCTTTTTCAGATTGACAATTATTGTGGGCGCAGGCTGATAACATAGCAGCCAATGCCAAAGCCATAATTTTCTTCATTAAATTTCTCCTTAATTTGTAAAAGATGCGCTTATATTAGACATTTTTTTGTTAAAAATCAATTTTTATTTTTATATAGTTGCTTTTATTGATTTATCATTTGCCTTTTGTAAAAAAATAAGATAAATTCGCCCTCATTGAGGTAAAATATGGTTATAACTTTTTCAGTAGTTTTGGCTTTAATGCTTATTTTAATCAGACCGTTACAACGTAATCCGTTT
>JAJWCP010000016.1:5308-16075 GCA_021617435.1 Pseudomonadota bacterium | reverse complement strand
AACCAAGTAGCTAATTTGTCCCACCTGGATTATCGGGTCAAGCCCGATAATGACAGTGAGGGGGCGGATTATCGGGTCAAGTTTGAGAATGACAGAGAGGGGGCGGATTATCGGTTCAAGTTTGAGAATGACGGCTTGTGTGCCGGTCGGTCTATGGTGGAAATGCTCGGCGTTCTGGCAATAATCGGGGTCTTATCCGTCGGCGCAATCGCCGGATACTCCAAGGCAATGTTCAAATATAAGCTCAATAAACAAGCGGAAGGCTTTAATAGTTTGCTCAACAGCGCTATTCAGTTACAGCCTGATTTAGACCGTACGGTTAAAGCCGGCGGACGCTTTAATGCTGAATTTTTTTATAAACTCGGTCTGGTTCCAGACAGTATGACTTATAAAAACGGTGTGATTTATGATGTGTTTAATAACTATGTAGAAATAACATATTACTCAGCCACCCAGCCCGATACGGGAGTGACCTACACCGAATATATAATGCAATATAATCTGGAACATTCCGGCACATCGGCTACTGCCCGCGGGGTGGAAATCTGCCGCAATATAGTCAGCACCACCAAAGCAAACGCCGCTGATTTGAAGTTTTTACAAATGCGCGCCGGAAAAAATGAGGGCGGATATGATGTTCCTTACGGCAGAGTTATGGGTGATAAAGAATGTCGGCAAGGTACAAAATGTTTGCGCAATATGAGTGTTAAAGACATGGACGATTTTTGCTCTTCGTGCACCTCTGAAACCAATTGTTCGCTTATGATTTATATTTATTCGGTTAATACCTAATCGTGCAAACTTAAACCAAAACCGCCGCTTATTTTCATAAACGGCGGTTTTTTATTGTTTATTTTAGCTTATTCGCCAAGGTGCGGCATGGTTGCTTCCGCTGCCAAAGCCTTAACAAAATCAGCAAGTTTAACAACTTCTTGCTTTTCAGAGCCAAGGCGACGAACCGTAACCGTGCGGTTTTCTTTTTCTTTGGCGCCGACAACGGCAATGACCGGTATTTTAGACAAAGAGTGTTCGCGAATCTTGTAATTGATTTTTTCATTGCGCAAATCGGTTTTAGCGCTCAATCCGGCTTTGCGGAGTTCTTTGGCAACTTCAGCCGCATAATCGTCAAAATCACTTACAATCGGCATAACCACAACTTGTTCCGGCGAAAGCCACAACGGCAAACGTCCGGCGTGATTTTCAATTAAAATACCCAAAAAGCGTTCAATTGAGCCGAACAAAGCGCGGTGCAACATTACCGGACGGTGTTTTTCACCATCTTCGCCGATGTATGAAATATCAAAGCGTTCCGGTAAGTTCATATCAACCTGAATAGTGCCGCATTGCCATTCGCGTCCGATAGCGTCTTTCAAAATAAATTCAAGTTTAGGACCGTAAAACGCACCCTCGCCCGGATTGATTTCATACTTGTAACCATGCGAGGTTAAGGCATTAGCCAATGAGTTTTCGCACAAATCCCAAATTTCATCTGAGCCGATACGATAAATGCTGTCCGGACGTGTTGAAAGATAAATTTTAACATCTTCAAAGCCGAAATCTTTGTAAATATCCAAAATCAGTTTCAAAGTGGTGATGCATTCTTCTTCCATTTGCTCCGGAGTGCAGAAAATGTGCGCATCATCTTGTGTAAATTCACGCACGCGCATCAAGCCCATTAAGGCGCCCGAAGCCTCATAACGGTTTACTTTACCAAATTCGGCAATACGCAACGGTAAATCACGGTACGACTTAATGCCTTGTTTATAAATCAGCAATCCGCCGGGGCAGTTCATCGGTTTAATACAGAACCACTTTTTATCTTCAGTTTGACCGGAGTAGTTATGCGCGCCATACTTATCCCAGTGACCGGAAATTTCCCATAAACATCTGTCCATAACGCGCGGAGTTGAAACTTCGGTATAGCCGTTATTTTCCTGACGATTGCGCATATATTCAATCAACTTACGATAAATTTTATAGCCTTTATCGTGCCAGAAAACCGCGCCGGGGGCATATTCAGGTTCAAAATGGAACAAATCCATTTCACGCCCCAATTTACGGTGATCGCGCTTAGCCGCCTCTTCAAGCATATCCAAATAAGCTTTAAGGTCTTTTTTGTCAGCCCAAGCGGTAGCATAAATACGCTGCAGCATTTCATTGTTGGAATCGCCGCGCCAATATGCGCCGGCAACCTTCATTAACTTAAAGGCATCGCCTACTTTAGCGGTTGACGGAACGTGCGGTCCGCGGCACAAGTCAGTAAAATCTCCTTGTTTATAAAGCGATATAACCTCATCTTCAGGCAAGTCATTAATAATTTCAGCTTTATAATGTTCGCCTTTATCGGTAAAGAATTTAACCGCTTCATTACGGGGCAACACAAAACGCTCAATTTTTTCATCGCGTTTAACAATTTCATGCATTTTGGCTTCAATTTTAGCAAAATCTTCAGTAGTGAACGGTTCTTTACGCGAAAAGTCATAGTAAAAACCGTTATCAATGGCAGGACCGATTGTAACCTGAACATCAGGCCACAATTCTTTAACTGCTTCCGCCATAATGTGTGAAGCCGAGTGACGCAAAATGTGTAATCCGTCTTTATCTTTGGCGGTAATAACGGTTACTGTTGCATCGGTTGTGATAGGAGTTGTTAAGTCTTGTAATTTATCATTAACTTTAACTGCCAATGCGGCTTTAGCCAAACCCGCACTGATTTTGGCGGCAACATCATAACCGTTGGCGCCATTTTCCATTTTCATCACACTGCCGTCAGGCAACTTGATATTAACCATTATTTTCCTCTTTTCTTTAAAAATTTGTAACTAGTCCATATTAATCAATTCTTGATAAACTGCAATAGTTTTATCACACATAATTTCTTTGGTGAAATTTTGTTTAACATATTCAATTGCAGCCGCACCGATTTTCTCACGTTCTTCCGTGGTGAGGTTTAAAGCCCATTTCAAGGCTTCAGCCAGAGCGTCGGCATCGCCGCTGGCAAAAAGTCGACCTGTAACGCCGTCTTTGATGTTTTCGAGCGAACCGCCGATATTTGAAGCAATCACGATACGTCCCATAGCCTCGCCTTCTGCGGCAATACGCCCGAAGGCTTCCGGCTCGGTTGAGGCTGAAACCACAACGTCTGAAATCATCATCATAGCAGGAACATCGGTAACATTGCGAATAAAGGCAAAACGACCGTCAAGCCCCTGAGCGCTGATTGTTTCTTTTAATTCTTGAGTATAATAATCACGCCCTTGGTCATCGCCGACAAACACGCAAAAATAATCAGAATCTTTAATTTTTGCCAAAGCGTCAATCATCAGGCGCTGTCCCTTCCAACGGGTCAAACGCCCGATAAGCAGGATAATCGGTTTATCTTCGGGCAAATGATATTCTTCCATAAGCTTAATCATACGTTCAGCCGTCATTTTGTTCACATCAAATTTTTCCATATTAACGCAACGATGAATCAAACGAATCTTTTTTTCATCGCAATCATAATTTTTCAAAATGTGTTTTTTGATATGATTAGAAACGGCAATTACCAAATCACCGTATGTCATAACGCGGTTATAATATTTTTTAATCCATTTGGGGCTTAAACCGTAAGTACCGTGAAAAGTGGTTAAAAACTTAGCTCCGGTTTTTTTAGCCGCCCAATAAGCGCTCCATGCCGGCGCGCGCGAGCGGGCATGCACGATATTAACGCCGTTTTCTTTGATTATTTTAACCAGACGGCGATAATTAAGCCATAATTTAAACGGATTTTTGGTTTTAAGCGGCAATGTAAAATGCGGAACTTTTATACGGTCAAGATTATATGCCAAACGTCCGCCGGCCGATGCCACAAAATTAGAAATTCCATGTTCTTGCAATGCGGTGGCAATTTCAATGGTGCCGATTTCAACGCCTCCCTGATTAAGTTCCGGCAAAACTTGCAGAACAACAGGTTTTTTATCTTTATTTTTTTCCATTTTGATTATACAATCCCTCTTAATTTTAATTAACGGAGTTATTTTATATGCAAAAGCACACTTTTTCTAATGGTTTTACAACTGATTTTGAGTATATTCAAGCAGATTTTTCCAATAATACAGAAATTACTTTAGTTTACACGCACGGATTTTGCGCCGACCCGTGGGGACGCAAGCCTGATGAAATAAAAGAATGGTGCGCAAAACACAATATTTCGTTTTATCGTTATGAACTTGCCGGACACGGTTCTGACGCCGCCAATATTGAAAAAGCCGATTTTAATATTTGGAAAGAGCAACTGTTGGAAATTATTGACAGTCTGTCCGGCAAAATCATTTTAGCCGGCGCCTCGCTCGGCGGTTGGCTCAGCTTAAAAGCGGCAACTTTGCGCCCTGAACGCGTGTGCGGAATTTTAGGTTTGGCAGCCGCGCCTGATTTTACCAAAGATAACGCCGACTATGTGACCGAAGCGCAAAAGCAAGAACTTGAAAATACCGGCAAGCTGGTGATGGACAACGAAGGTTTCAAAATTGTAATCACACAGCAACTTATTGATACCGGCAATCAAAACTTAATGCTTGACAAGCCGTATATCGGCATCAACTGCAAAACGGTTTTGATTCAGGGTATGGAAGATGATTCGGTTTATTGGCCGAAAGCGCTTAAAATCGCTGAAAAAATTCAGGGGCAAGAAGTTATGGTAAAACTGCTTAAAGGCAGCAATCACCGCCTTAATACCGACTCTGACATTAAAGAAATTTTATCGGCTCTTGACAGCCTGATTTAATTTTTAGAGCAATTTAAAAACGCAAAGCGCCGAATTGTTTCGGCGCTTTTTAATTTAATCGTCCATCGGCGGTGGCGGTAACATAGCTCCTTCCGGCGGTGGCGGCGGAAGCATATCGTCACCGCGGCGCTTATCCACACGTTTTTGCATCTGTTTGCGGAATTTTGCTTTGTCTTCGGCTTTAAGCTTTTCAAATGCCGTTTTTTGCTCCGGAGTCAAAATATTTTCAAATTCTTTCATATTAGCACGGCGTTCTTTATCTATTTTTTGCCGCAGTTCCATCATTTCATCAAGCAACGGTTTGATTTTAGCCTGCCCTGATTTACGGATTTGCTCGGCTTTTTGTTGCTGTTCGTTCGTCAAATTCAGCTTATCGGCCAAACGTTTAGCCATTTTCTCGTGATGTTCTTTATCAAACTTGCGCTTTTGAATCTGCTCAACCTGCGGCGCCTCGCCTAACGCCAGCGGCTTTTGCGCCATGGCTGTTCCGGCAAGCAAAACGCCGATTGCCAAAGCTCCGCAAAAAAATTGTTTATTCATCTTTCTTCTCCTTTAAAAAACTCAACTTATCTGCAAGTTGTTTACGGGCGTTAAACAGTCGCGATTTTACGGTCCCTATCGGAATATGTAATTTGGCGGCAATTTGCTCTTGCGAATAATCTTCAAATTCAAACAAAACTATCACCTCTCGCAACTGACGCGGCAGGGCATCAACTGCTTTTAAGATAATTTTTTGCCGCATTTTGGCGTCTATAACTTCTTCCGGCAGGCGAGTTTCGGAGCGCATTTCATCAATATGCTCATCGCTTTCGCTACGCATTTGCCGTTGATATTCGCCGGAGCGAAAATAGTCGCGGCACAGATTGGCGGTTAAAGTGCATATCCATTGCTTAAATTTGCCCTGTTCATTGTATTTGGGCATATTCTGCCATGTTTTGATATACACTTCCTGCTCCAAATCTTCGTTTAAAGAGCCGGTAAACTTGCGGATAACCGCGCGAACATATTTTTTATTTTGTTCAATAATATCTTTCATCAGCTAACCATCAACAAACCGTACTCGTCAACCGGAAGTCCCATATCTTCAATTACGGAACCGTTTTCAGTCATATACAATTCTTCCGTCCATGCGTCAAACAGCAACGGCTGCGCTTTTTGTTGTGTAAACAGCGCAAAAAACAATGCCAACCCTGCCACACCGCCGACAACCGCCTTGATAACTCTACGGCGGCGTTTGCGGGCAAAGTATAACGGGCGCGCCTCTCGTATAAGTTTTGAAATTTCTTCCATAATTTTCTCCTTACATTAAGGTATAACGATGTAAGTTAAAATAAAGTTCAACTTTAAAATATTTTTTTTGCGCATACATAAAATCAGATGAAAATTTTTGCGGAGAAAAGTATGAAAAGCCTTATAAGCGGATATATTTTGGCCTTTTTTACGGTTATGATGTGGAGCTTAAACTTAATTTATTCCAAATATCTGGCGGGAGCGGTAACGCCGGCAGAAATTTCGTTTTACCGTTGGTTTTTTGCTTTTATTGTAATGCTGCCGTTTTGTTATAAAAATTTCAAGGCTGAATATAAGGTGATTTTATCGCACTGGAAGCTTTTGATTTTAATGGCGGCAACCGGAACCGGCGGACTTAATCTGTTGGTATATCACGCCGGATACACCGCATCGGCCACCAATATGTCGTTAATCAGCATTTTGGGACCGATATTTTTAATTTTTATGTCAGCGCAAAAAATTTCCGCCGCGCAAATTACCGGAATAATCGTCACCGTTTTCGGGGTGATGATGATAATTTTAAACGGTAATTTTAACTCATTGTCTACATTCAAATTTGTAGACGGTGATATTTATATGTTGGGTTCAGCCTTGTTGTTTGCGATTTATGCCGTGTTGCAAAAACGTATTCCGGAAAACGTACACACCATATCTATGTTGTTTGCCACCGTCATTTTATGCACCATTGCCTTTTTGCCGCCCGCCGTAAGCGAATTTTCATTAAATAAAATTGCCGACTGGTCATACACAGTGTGGATTGTGTTATTAATTTTAGGTATAATCAATTCATTTTTGGCATATTTGTTTTGGGATATTGCCATTCAAAAAATCGGGACACTCGCCGCCGGTGCCTTATATTACACTATGCCGATTTTTACGATGTTCTTTTCTTTCATCTTTTTGCATGAAAAAGCCGATATGGTGCAATTTATCGGTATGTTAATTATTTTTGCCGGAATTATACCGATATTGTTGCCTGATTTTAAGGAGCAAAAACATATTTAGCCCTTGACGCGTAAAGTTTATGGTTAATTCCGTTAATAAGAACGGCTGCTAAAAATGCTATTTTATAAGCATAAAAGGCTCTGTAAAATATTGCAGAGCCTTTTTTTTCATAAGCGATTAGGCTTATTCTTCAATTTTTAACTGAGCCATGTGCTCTAAGAGTTCACGTTTTTCTTTTACGTTTTCTTGAGCGCGGTTCAGCAAGGTTTCATAGCGTTCCGGATTTGCCTTGCATACAATTTGGAAACGAGTTTCGTTTGCCATGTATTCAGACAAAGGTTTGGTCGGAGCTTTAGAATCCAACATCAACGGAGCTTTACCTTCTTTGATGTTTTCCGGATTGTAACGATACAACGGCCATGAGCCGGTTTCAACTGCGTTCTTCTGGTGTTCAACACCATCGGCAAGGTTGAATCCTTGAGCGATACAGTGCGAGTATGCAATTACAATAGACGGGCCATTGTAAGCTTCAGCCTCGTTCAAAGCTTTAATAAGCTGCATATCGTTAGCGCCAAATGAAACCTGAGCAACATATACATTGCCATACGACATTGCAATCATGCCCAAATCTTTTTTCGGTAAAGCCTTACCGGCTGTTGCAAATTTGGCAGAAGCACCCATCGGGGTAGCTTTTGACTGTTGACCGCCGGTGTTTGAATATACGCCGGTATCAATAACCAAAATGTTGATGTTTTTACCCGATGCAATAGCGTGGTCTAAACCGCCAAAGCCGATATCATAAGCCCAACCGTCGCCGCCGATAATCCATACCGATTTTTTAATCAGGTAATCGGCGAGCTCATTTAAGTGCTTGGCTTCCGGAGTGTTAATACCGGCAAGTTTGGCACGCAATGCGTCAACATTATCGCGCTGAGCGTCAATTTCAGCGTCGGTAGCTTGCGGATTGCTCAAAATTTTATCAGCCAAATCAGCGCCGATTTTATCTTTTAAGCCTTCAAGCAATGCTTTTGAGAATGAGGTTTGCTGATCAATAGAGAAGCGCATACCCAAACCAAATTCGGCATTGTCTTCAAACAATGAGTTTGCCCAAGCCGGACCATGTCCTTTTTCATCTTTTGCATACGGAGTGGTCGGCAAGTTACCGGAATAAATTGAAGAGCAACCGGTTGCATTAGCAACAACCATGCGGTCGCCGAACAACTGGGTCAGCAATTTAATGTACGGAGTTTCGCCGCAACCTGCGCATGCGCCGGAGTATTCAAACAACGGCTGAATAAGCTGAGTGGTCTTCGGCAAGTTTTTAACAACTTCGGTTCTCTTAACATAAGGCAAAGTTTCAAAGAACTTCCAGTTAGCTTTTTCGGCTTCAAGATGGTTTTCAATATGATCCATATTGATAGCTTTTTTAGCAGCGTCGGCTTTGTTTTTAGCCGGACAAACCGAAACGCAAAGACCGCAACCAGTACAATCTTCCGGAGAAATTTGCAAAATAAACTTTTTGCCGGCAAATTCTTTACCTTTATAATCAGCTGATTTTAAGGTTGCCGGAGCATTTTTGAGCTGTTCTTCAGAAGCAACTTTCATACGGATAACGCCGTGCGGGCATACCAAAGAGCATTTACCGCACTGAATGCAGGTTTGAGGATCCCAAACCGGAATTTCAGTTGCAATGCAGCGTTTTTCATATTGAGTGGTAGCTGTCGGCCAGGTGCCGTCAACAACTTCGGCAAAAGCTGAAACCGGAAGTTTATCGCCACGGTCGGCAATAATTTCACCGGTGAGTTTTTTAACAAACTCAGGAGCATCTGCCGGAACAGGAGGCAAGCGGCGGAATTTGGAAGTAACAGTCATCGGATACTTAACTTCATGCAAGTGTTCCAATGAGGCGTCAACTGCTTCATAGTTCTTTTGAACAACAGCATCGCCTTTTTTGCTGTAAGTCTTTTTAATAGCCGCTTTAATTTGAGCAATAGCCTCATCTTTCGGCAAGATGTTTGAAATTGCAAAGAAGCAGGTTTGCATAACGGTGTTAATGCGTTGACCCATGCCGGTGGCACGAGCAACCTCAACCGCGTTAATGGTATAAAATTTAAGCTTTTTAGAAATAATTTCTTCCTGAACTTCAATCGGCAAATGATTCCAAACTTCTTCAGCCGCATACGGTGCGTTCAATAAGAAAGTTGCGCCTTCTTTGGCGATTTTCAAAATATCAACCTTGTTCATGAACGGGAACTGGTGGCAGGCAACAAAATCTGCTTTGCTGATTAAATAAGCCGATTTAATCGGATTATCGGAAAAACGCAAGTGCGAAGTGGTCATTGAGCCTGATTTACGAGAATCGTACACAAAGTAACCCTGCCCGTATTTACCGGCGTCTTCAGCAATAATTTTAATTGAGTTTTTGTTAGCACCGACCGTACCGTCTGCGCCCAATCCATAAAATACAGCGCGAACAACGTCTTTAGGTTCGGTATCAATAGAATCGTCAAACGGCAATGAAGTTTTGCTGACATCATCGGTAATACCTACTGAAAAGCTGTTAATCGGATTAGCCGACAAGCCGTTATCAAACACAGCCTTAACCATTCCCGGAGTAAATTCTTTTGAAGACAAGCCGTAACGACCGCCGACAATTTTCGGCATGGCGGCAATTTTGCCGTTTACAAAGGCTTGACTTACAGTGGCAACAACATCTAAGTACAAAGGTTCGCCGGCAGAGCCTGATTCTTTGGTTCTGTCAAGAACAGAAATAACTTTTACCGATTTGGGCAAAGCTTTTAAGAAAGATTCTTCAGGGAACGGACGATACAAGTGAACTTTAAGAACACCTAATTTAGCGCCGTTGGCATTTAAGTAAGCAATGGTTTCTTCAACGGTTTCGCCGCCGGAGCCCATAATAACGATAACTTCTTCAGCATCAGGAGCGCCTACATAATCAACCACATGATATTGACGACCGGAAATTTTAGCAAATTTATCCATTTCTTCCTGAACAATGCCTTCAACCTTTTTGTAATACGGATTGCAGGCTTCACGACCTTGGAAGAACACATCGGGGTTCTGCGCAGTGCCGCGGATAACCGGCTTTTCAGGACGCAGAGCGTGCTTGGCGTTAAAGGAAGAGTCAACGCCTTCAAGCATAGCGCGTAAATCGTCATCAGAAAGCAATTTAATTTTTTTAATTTCATGCGAAGTTCTGAAACCGTCAAAGAAGTGCATGAACGGCACGCGAGAACGCAAAGTTGAAGTTTGCGCAATAGCGGCCATATCATGAGCTTCCTGAACCGAGTTAGAGCAAAGCATTGCAAAACCGGTTTGGCGACAGCCCATAACATCGGAATGATCGCCGAAAATTGACAAAGCGTGATAAGCAAGCGAACGTGCGGCAACATGCATAACAAACGGGGTTAATTCACCGGCGATTTTATACATATTCGGAATCATCAACAACAAACCTTGTGAGGCGGTAAAGGTGGTGGTTAAAGCACCGGCCTGCAATGAACCGTGGCAAGCACCGGCAGCACCGGCCTCAGACTGCATTTCCTGAACTTCAGGAATAACACCCCAAAGGTTTTTCTGCTTGGCGGCAGACCATGCGTCAGCCCATTCACCCATCGGTGATGACGGGGTGATAGGATAAATGACGCAAACTTCATTCATGCGGTGTGCAACTGAAGCAGCGGCTTCATTGGCATCCATCATTTTCATTTTTACATCTGACATGTAAGCATCCTTAAAATAGAAGT